>CAJYIL010000603.1 GCA_913774795.1 Pseudobdellovibrionaceae bacterium | reverse complement strand
CACGCATGTCGCTCTCTTCTTCACGCATTCTCTACGCGACCATGACATCGACCGACGTCGCTCTCTTCGAACTTACATCGACCTACGCGGATATTAAATCTCGCACCGGCGTCGATGCTCTCACGATCGCCGATCATGTACCGGCGATGGGCATGAACATTCAAATCCCGTCGGGTTACTGGAAGCGCACTTACGCTTGCCAAACCGAAGCGATCGTTCCTGAGCTCCACGAAGCTGGCTGGACATTTAAGAATTCGATTCGCTTCTCTCAGCCCGGATGCGAAACGATCGGCGGCACATCAGGCTCACCTCTCGTGAGCGCCGAGACCGGTGAGGTGATTGGTATTAACAATACCGGTAACGAAGACGGCGAAGCGTGCACGATGAACAATCCGTGCGAGATCGACGAAGCGGGTCACCAAACCGTGCGTCAAGGCCGTAGCTATGGTCAGCAAACATTTCTCTTCTACGGATGCTTGGCCGCGGCCGGTTCGCTTGAGCGGATTGACTTGAATCAAGCGGGCTGCGAACTTCCGAAGCCATGATGGCACTTCGACTTTCGGTTTTTCTCATGACGGTCGCCACATCGGCGGCCGTTTTTGCTTCTCCGGCTTCTGTGCTTTTAATTCGTCACGGCGAAAAGCCTGAAACCGAGCAAGATCCCCATCTTGGAAAACGCGGCTTCGAGCGCGCGCAAGCCCTCGTCCCGATGTTCACGCAAGATGCGCGTTTTCTCGATCATGGGTTACCCGTGGCGATCTATGCGGGTTCGAATAAAAAATCAGACGGCTCTCTGCGTCCGCTTGAGACGATCGAACCGACAGCTCGAGCACTCGACCTTCAAGTCATCACTGAGTACACTGCAAAGTCCTACGCCGAAGCCGCGCAAGAAGTACTGACTTCACCTCACTACGAGGGTCGTACGGTTATCATGTCCTGGACACGTGATGAACTCCCCGGTCTCGCACACGAGCTCGGGCTCAAGAAACGTGATATTCCGAAGTGGCGGAGTGCGACCTACGATCGAGTTTGGCGCATCGATTATGACGACGACGGCGAGGTCGTGTCGTTCAACGATCTCCCGCAAGATGTTCTTCCCGGAGATTCACGACACTAATAAAAAGGCCGCGCTCAAGCGGCCTTTTTATTTTTGATTATGAGATTCGCTTACTTCAACTCTTCGCGCGCCTCTGCTGCGCGGAGAAAAGCTGCGTAACTCCACGAGAGGTCGCGCGCCGATGTCTGGATGCCGCTCGATTTCTCGAATTGCTCGGCGAGATGACCCGTCACGCCCGTGACCGAGCGAATTCGTTTCAGGTAGGCGTCGCCGTGGATCTTCAAAGCTTCAACCACCGTGTCGTGCATATCAGCGTCGAGAGCTGCGGCGTTCACGCGAACAGTTTTCTTTGCGACTTTTGAAACGACCGTCGAAAAATAATGAGCTTGCGTCGAAGACAAGATCATTCGTGGATTCGCCTGAAGGGCTGCTGCCATTCGGTAGTGCCACTCCGCGAACGCCACCGTCGTCAAAATCCATGGATTGCCGTTGTAGTAAATGTCTTCGGTGTATCGACCAATGGCAGTCCCGAGATCGCCGGGGCCGGCGTTGATCGGGTAATGAGACGCGAACGCGGTCTCGAGAGCGTTTGCCGATTTGATCATGTGGTCGTCCATGAGAGACAAGAGGCCGACCGGCTGTTCAACGAAAAGTGCCGCAAGCAAAACCGAAACATCAAGTTGCGACGGCTTCTGGTGCTGCGGCCCGGCCGAGAATTCAAGCGCCGAGAGATAGTAACCTTTGCTTGGATCCCAGTGCTTTGCGAGTTGATCTTCGATTTGGTCGGCGACCTGCTGATAATACTTCGCGGCCTGCGGGTCATTCATCTCGATCGCAAGTTTGGCGCCTTCACGGAGCGACACCATCATGATCGCTTCGGTGAAGAAGTGTCGACCCATCACTTCTTCCCAGAGATCGATACAACGATCTTGCCAGTGATGAGCGACATACTCGAGATCTGTCTTGATCACCGAGCGAGCGGGAAGTTCTGCTTGGTAAAGATCGCGCGCGACCGAGGCGCGATCGCCTTGGCTCAAGAGCCAATTCGCGTAGCGAATCAGAGTGAGTGCACGGGCCGCCGGGCCGTCGTTTTGCGGGCGTCCCCAAGGCTCTGTGTTGACCGAACCATCGGCGTTGAAGCGCGGTTCTCCGAGATTGCCCCAGTGATGAACAGCGTCGGCCTGGTTCTCGCGCGTGAACGACACCCAATCCTTAAATTGATTCTGCGCCAAGACATCGCCGGCCATCGCGCGGTCAAGAATCGCGCGCATCACGAGGGCGCCGTCACGAACCCAGTAGTAGTAATAGTTTGGCTCTTGGGTTGATGGAGAGGCCAAGATCACGCCGCGACGAGTGCCAGCCGGCGAGATGTTGGCGTTGAGGCGAGTGACCGAGATCTGCGACTCAGTCTGAACCCAAGACTCGAAATCATCAGTCGTGGCGTTCGCAGAAAAGACAACGAGCGTCGCGGCCAAGGCCGAGAGTAAAAACTTGCGCATGAAAACCCCTCCAGTCCTGACCAAAACCTGACCAAAGTCGGAGGTCAAGCCGGGAATGAATCACGACTCGTGTGTCGAGAGTCCTCCATCTAAAATAGAGGGAAATGACATCACTCGTCTTCGTCGTTGCCCTTCTTCTTAGCACGCCCGCATTCGCGACCCGCGGGCCCCAATTGTCGCTAGAGCAAAAGGTCGATCAGATCGTCAGTCTCTTCGAAAATTCTACGCCTGACATCCAGTACGGCTACATCGCGGCCCTAGGTGATGGGCGCGGTTACACCGCTGGTCGATCGGGTTTCACGACAGCGACGGGCGATCTGCTTCAAGTGGTTGAACACTACGGTGAGCTCAAACCAACTTCACCTGCGTGGCCGCGCTTTAAAAGCCTTCTTCCGCGGCTCCGGAGATCGACGTCAAGTCTCGACGGCCTCGAGGCTCTCCCCGAAACATGGCGCCAAGCCGCTCTCGACTCGGTTTTTTTAAGAGCTCAAGATGACGTCACGGAGGAGCTCTACAAAGCGCCCGCTCGCGCTTGGTGCCGGCGCCTTCATCTCGTCACTCCTCTTGCGTATCTCGTCATGTTCGATTCAATCACTCAACACGGCGATGGCCGCGATCCCGACTCGCTCGGATCACTCATTTCGAAAGTCTCTTCGACAGCGGAGAAAACTTTCGTGACCGAGTTTTTAAAAGTGCGCCGCGCCGATCTTCTCAACCCAACCAATTCCGAGACTGCGGATGAGTGGAGAGAAAGTGTCGACCGCGTCGATGCTCTTCTTCGTCTCGTCGACGAAGGACAGTGGGAGTTGAAGGCGCCCCTCCGCGTTCGCGTGTGGGGCCAGACTTACGCGCTCTGAAGTGCTTGGCGCGCGCGCCGAGCCGCCAACTGTCGGTTGATCACCAAGTGTTCAACATAAAGACCGGCGATCATCACCGCGCCTGCTCCAAGAAGGGCGATTAGCGGCCAGAGAATACGCCCGATCTCAGACCAAAGGTGAAACTCTTTTGCCGGAGGCGCTTCGAGGGGCGAGAACGTCATCGCGCTCACCGTTGGCGGAGTGCGATCGATATAAACGTATTTAATTTGAGGCTTCGCGACCGGTGCTTTCACCTGCGTCGGCGGTGGTGGCGTCACGTCTTCGACCGCGCGCCGCGAAGCGCAGGCCGTTAGAGTCATGAGGATCGTCAGAGCAAGAAAGCGTCTCATGCCTTGAAGAGTCGCATTTCGCTTGGGGGAAATGGTCTCAGGCGTGACGAGATGTCTTGGATTTTTGTGCACAACTCGATACGGTGGGCACATGTCTTCTGATTTCAAAAACAAATTGGTCTGGTCTGACGATCCCAAAGACAAGCTGACGCTTGAGAAGCCCGCCAAAGATGTGGGTGCCTCAGCAGCCGAGGTCGAGAAAACGAAATGGACCTGCGTCTTTCGCCTAGAGAAAAACGGCCGCGGCGGTAAGACCGTGACGGTGATCGACCAACTCCCACGCTCAGAGCAATATGTCTCTGCGCTCTGCAAAGAGCTTAAATCGAAATGCGGTAGCGGAGGCACTTACGAACTTCTCAAGGATCGCGGCGTGATCGAAATTCAGGGAGATAAGCGAGACGCGATCAAGGCGCTCTTCGACAAAAAAGGCATTCGCTATAAAGGGATGTAAAAAAAAGGCTCTCCGGTTTCGGAGAGCCTTTTTAATTTTCGGATCAACGTTGGTTTAGTTCGTCGATTCGTTTGCGCCGTCAACTGGGCGGCCAAACAAGAGCGCTCGGCGGGCACGGCGGTTGAGACCACCTGTTTCGCCTTGGCGCGCGGTGCGCGCAGGGCCCGCATCGTGCTTCGGCGGTTTGCCGAGGTTCAGTGGCGCTGATGGACGCTCGGTCGTGACCGGGCGGCTTGCACCGACGGGACGCGAAGCACCTTGTGGGCGCGACGGTGAATCGAAACCAGTCGCACGCGCGCCGAACGGACGCGAAGGACGTTCGCCGCCGCGGTCGAAGCCACGATCTGCGCGGTCAAAGCGGCCAGCTGGGCGCGATGGACGATCGCCCCCGCCGAAGCCACCGCGATCGAAACGGGAGCCTCGATCAGCGCGGTCAAAACGACCCGCCGGTCGCGATGGGCGATCTCCGCCGAAACCGCGATCACCGCCGCGGTCTGAGCCGAAGCGATCATTCGAGCGGAACTGCGACTGCGAACGCGAAACGTTCTCGCGACGAGGACGCTCGTCACGCAAGCCGCCTCCCGAACGAGCAAAACGATCGTTGCGGGGGGCTTCGTCTTTCACAACGCCGAACGCCGGCGGTTCTTCCAGCATCGAGACGAGTTCTTCGTCATCGAGAGGTTTCTTGCGCGTGCGTGGTGGTTGATCGAGAGCTTGGGAGAACTTTGGTTTTTTCTTCTCAACGAGCTCATCGCCGAAAGCATCAACAGGTGCCAACGATGTTTGAATTTCCTCGATGATCGCCGCCGACGCGGCGACCGCGTCATCCGTCGTTTCGATCGGAGCCGCGAGTTCATCTGACGGCATCGAGATCTCGACCGGCGCGACTGAAGCTTCAGCTTCTGGGGCCGCAACCTTTGGAGCCAGTGCGGCCGCCGCTGGACGCGAGCTCTCAGCCGCGAGCACCTTCGCGACCTTCGCTTGAGCTTTTGCCGCCGAGCGAGGGCGAGCCTCTGCTCCGCCGAAGATATCTGGCATCATCATGACGATGAATTTCGCGGCGACGTCTTCAGGCGACATCGTTGCGAGCTGTGCGCGGAATTCCTCACCCATGACATCCATCACGCGAGCTGCGAGAGGCTGATCCAGGAACGTCGGAAGCAACCGCGCGACTTTCTTTGCCGCGATCTCACGCTTACCCGGAACAAATGCTTCGGTCATGCGTGCACGCGTGTGGTTTTCGATACGACCCAAGAGGTGACGGTGCGAGAACGTAACGAGGTTCATCACGATCCCCGTCTTTCCCGAACGAGCCGTCCGGCCGATGCGGTGAACGTAAGATTCAAGTTCACGCGGGAGAGAATAGTTCATGACGTGCGTGACGTCTTTCACATCGAGGCCTCGAGCTGCGACATCAGTACAGATCAAAACTTTGAGCTTCTTATCGCGGAAGGCCTGCATCGTGCGCTCACGCGAGTTTTGGTCCATGTCCCCGTGAAGGCAATCGACCTTATAACCGCGATCGAGCATGAAGCGCGTGAGATCGGCGACGAGCGCTTTTGTTTGGCAGAAGATCAATCCGTAGAATTCGTCGGCGGCTTCGATGAGCTTGCAAACGACTTCTGGTTTTTCGCCTTCGTTCACACGGTAGTAGAGCTGTTCGACGTTCGCCGAAACCGTGTTCGGGCGAGAGACCTGAACCGTCACTGGATCATGGAGTGACGACTGAACGACGCGACGAACTTCTCGAGACATCGTCGCCGAGAAGAGCCACGTGTTCGCACCCGACATGAGAGCGACAACTTTATCGATCTCTTCTTTGAAACCCATCGAGAACATCTCGTCGGCTTCATCGAGGATCAACGTGCGAACATCGCCGAGGTTGAGAGTGTTACGCTCGAGGTGATCGATCACGCGACCGGGTGTACCCACCACGATCTGCGCGCCACCGCGGATCGCCGCGATTTGTTCGCCGTAAGGCGATCCGCCGTAGACGGTCGCGACTTTCACGCGAAGATACTTACCGAGCAAAGAGATTTGACCCGAAACTTGAAGCGCGAGTTCGCGCGTCGGGCACAAGATCAGCGCTTGAACCGAGCGCTTCGATGTGTCGATGCGCTCGAGCAAAGGAATCGAGAACGCGGCCGTTTTGCCTGTTCCTGTTCCGGCGAGACCGAGGAAGTCGATATCGCGACCGAGCATTGCGGGAATCGCTTGCGCCTGAATGGGCGACGGGTTTTCGAATCCCATTTCAGAGATCGAACGAAGAATTTCGGGACGAAGAGACATGTCGGCAAACCCGACGGAACCAATAGACTCTGACAAAAGAAACTCACTTGTAGAAAGGATGCGTGTTCATAACACGAATCCGAGAGTTTCCGGTCACTTAAGTCTTCAGTTTGAAAGGTCTTTACCGTGGCCCGAAACCACGCCGAGAAACGCGCGCCAACTCAATTATGCGCGATCTGGGAAGGAAATCG
>CAJYIL010000602.1 GCA_913774795.1 Pseudobdellovibrionaceae bacterium | reverse complement strand
CGCTTGGAATCCTTTAACGAAGTTTTCGAAGCGAGATGTGCCTTCGCCGAAGTTTTTCGAAATGCCGATCAGGCTCAAGGTGTAGAGACAGCCGTTCTTTTTGAAAACTAACGTGCGAATCTTCGTTGGCACTCCTTCGACGCGTGCTTCAGCCTCGGTGTCGAGAGCATCGCGCCCGTCGAACTCAAGTTTCTTTTGTGAGAGCTGTTTCGTTTCGCCGAAGGCCGAGATCACTTCATCAGTCGCGACTTCGAGAGTGGGATCAGCTTGTTCGTTACATGTCGAAAGATAGCTGATGGAATTGCCGTTGTTCTGGTTTTGCCAAGCGCCGTCGGCCTTCACGCCCTTGACGGGGGTGTATGGCGCCGGAGGCGGAGTGACGAGAACGTTCTTCGATTTCTCGGGGCCTTTTGGTCCGATATTGACCGAGATACAGGCGCTGAGAGCGAGGGCGGGCAAAATGAAAATCAAAGTCTTAAGCATCATGCTGTCTTCATCCAGATGAGAATCTTCTAAGCTGTTTCTCGAACGTCATATCGGCGCAATCGTCTCAAAACAGAACTGCCCCATTGATTAGTTTCGAGTATGGCCACTTCGCGCGACAAAAGTCGAGGTGAGTCGAGTCAGGAAACTGCTGGAGCTCTCAGAAGTCGATTTAGACAGTCAGACAGAGGAGGAACGGGGTTGTTCGAAGGTTTTGGGGCTAAGAAGGGGCGGGGTTAACAGCTAATTATGCAGGACGTGATGTTCGCACTAGCGGATGCTAGCAAAAGTGGACGAAGATGATTGTAGGCCAGCGTGCGCGCCTGCGCGATCGCGGCCAGGACGATCCAGTCGAACACCAGACGCTACTTCGGATCAGATACGTGCTCGAAACCAGGGCCACGTCACGTCACCCAAAAAGATGCTTATTATCTCGTTAGCGGGCGTTCGCGACCATTTAGGTTTCAACGTTCGAAAATTTAAACGAGCGAATTGATAAAAATGAAATCAGTAGCGCGATGTTCCCGAAGGTGGGCGCGCGAATTTTTAAGTGATGCAGGCTCGAGACGAGACCTGCGAGGAGTTTCCAATGTTCGAGTTAGTGACGAGTTTTATCGCGGCCCACCCGACGATCGCGGCGGTTTTAGGTTTCGTGTGGGAGCATGGTCCCAAGGCGCATGGATGGTGGCTTTTGGCTTATCCATTCATCACGGGAGCGGTGAGGTCGATAAACGGCGATGTAGAGGCGAAGTCTCAGACGACGGAGCGAAACGGCTCTGGTTCGGTGAAGCTAAACGGGAACGTGTTTGAATGGAAATTCGAGACTAAAGTTGAAACGAATGTCGCTGCTCCATTTACGAAAAAGAATGCGAAGAAACGACGTCGGAAGTTGGCCGCTAGTCGTCGTCCACGAAGAAAGCGATGATAGACGCGACTGAGTGAAGCTTTCCGAGGTGCGAAAGGAAATCCTCTCGAGAAATTAGCTGTTAGAGCTTTGTGTATTCAAGATGATCGAAAGTCATTGTTGAGCCGGAAACGCTCCAGTTAATCGGTCCCATTACGACTTCATCCTCGAACAGAATCGGAGTGACGTCGGTGACTTTGCCGTCACCTAAGCCCTCATCCGTTTGGATGTTCCAACAGACTGTACTCGTGACGTCGCGCCACTGCGCTTTCTGCCAATTTGTGATTCCGCAAACTCCGGTCACACTCACACCACCAACCGTGCCCTTCACCGAATTGACTGTCGCTAGCTGGTGATAATCGCTGAGTCGGAATTCGAGCTGCCTCATCACCAACGCTGCCTCCATCGGATAGCCGAAGGTCGCCGGCAAATTCGCAAGAGAATACGAAATGCGTTTTCCGATCTGAGTTTCAAAGCCTGTGCAGTCTGACTTCTCATACGTATGAGTCTCTATCGTCAAACGTTTCAGATTTGCTCTAATAAATTTTTTTTTCGAATCCTTGCACTCCGATCGCCAACCGTTGACTGCGGCTGAGATATCACGAAGGGCCGGGCGGGCAGGGCTTTCTGCCGGTTGAGGATATGGAGCTGGATTCTCTTCCGGCATCGGTGTCGCGGACGTCGCAGGAGTCGATAGGCTTGATTGGCTCGAGCTTCCTTGACTCGTGATCGTCGGCCGAAAGTTGCTGCCACATCCTGAGAGCCCAACAAAAGAGCCCGCTACGATAAAGAAGATCGCTTGATTCATGCAGATCTCTTCGGCTGAAACGCTTCGAGTTTGCCGCTCAATCTCAGCTCAAGTTGATGACTAGCGCCGTAGGAGAAAAAGCGCTGAACACGCTCACAAGATTTTGACCGTAACTGTCTATCTATTAACCATACCTGATTTAGGTTAAGCGTTCTTAAGCCGACGAAGAGCTAGAAAAACTAACTTGATTTGATCATTCCGCAGCTAGCGCGCAACGATTCTTGCCGTTTCGCTATTCAGCTTTCAGAAAATAGAGAGGTCCGAAATGAAGATCGCAAAATTTTTCAACCTGCTCATCGTTGTTGCTCTCTTGCCCCTAGCCTCGTTAGCTCAAACTCGGCCGATCCCGAATTCGTCTTCTCATGCGCCGGAAGCCCGAGTGCGATTTACGAAGGGCCAGCCGTAAAATTTCGGTTCGGTAAAACCGGGTGAATCATCTTCTGACTTCGTTACGAGCATTTGGTATTGCAACTACCCAACGTGCTCTGCGCGCACGATGACGACATCTCTCTCGTCGCCTGATTTTTCTATTATTCAAAACGGTTGCCAGAACTTTTACGTTCCGCCCTTGACGCAAGGTCAGAGTCGATCATGTAACATGGTCGTTCGGTTTGCTCCAAGTGCTGCCGGCGGGAAGTCAGCGACCATCTACATCACTCATCCAACGTGTTCTGGTTATGCCGGAGGACCGCAGAGTTGCGATTCAATCGTCGTGAGCGGCACATGTCTTGATGTCCCTCCAAAAGCTCCTGACTCGACAACCAATCCGGTGACTTCGGGCCAACCGAGAACGACTGCGCCCGCTTGCCGACCTGGATCAAGTATTAACGTTGATGCGCAATCATTTGCAGAGTCAATTCCGGTCGTGGGAGCACCCTTTACCCTTAATTATTTCTCTGATCAGGTTGCGGGTTATCTTGAAGGCTATCGGTTGCGGATCCCGATCTTCGGCAGCACTGCAAACGGATACACACGGCAAGTAAGTGTAACGATCGCTGGCAGGCAGTACTCCCAAACCTTTGCCCCGACGCAGACGAATTCGTCTTGGTATTTGACCTCGTGGGACGGAACGAGTTCGAGCAACGTTTTTCAAGTTGTGCCGTCAGCGGCAGATGTTCAAGTCGTCGATACAAAAAGCGGATCACCGACGGTGTCGACAATCACGACGGTCGCCGTAGGCTTACCAGATAACAGACGAATCGGTCTTGGTGGTTGGGTTCCGAGCATCTACGCATTTTACGACAAGTGGGGTAAGCGCATTTTTTATGGAAGCGGCGGGACCGAAAGCGTAGCTCTCAACAATATTAATGGCGAACTCGTTCGAATCGACGACGCCAAGCGACTCATCTACACGTTCGAACCAAGCTGGGGAAACATTGTTAGCATCAAACATCAGCTCACCGGGCTTCCGATGTATGTCTTCAATTATAGCTCGACGAATCCTCCACAGCTTCTTTCGATCCGCGATTACAAAAACAATTATACGAACTTCGCTCGCACAAGTACGTCGATAACGATCACCGCGCCATTTAATCGCGTCACGACTGGAAGTTTAAATTCGAACGGTTGGCTCACTTCAGTCACAAATCCGGCGAATCAAACCCATAATCTCACTTACACAGGAGCAAGTGGTCTGCTTTCCACCTTCCAAAAACCCAAAGGAGAAACAACCACTTTC
>CAJYIL010000601.1 GCA_913774795.1 Pseudobdellovibrionaceae bacterium | reverse complement strand
TTCGAAAACGAACGCTCGCAAATCGAAAGCGCTGGGTGCCGGAGATCACGCGCCATCAAAAGCCGGTGGATCCACCGTTGTTCCGCCGGGTAAAAGTGCGAACGGAGAACCGACGACGACCGGAGGCACCGGCGTTCCGGCGCCTGCCGACATGGAAAAAGCCGCTAGTGACGAACTCAATAGCGCGACGGCTTCGACCGGAGGGACTGGCACAACGCTCGACACCGCCGGCAGCGGTTCGAAATCAAACACCACCGGAAAACAATAAACTCTTCAGTGTGTCGGCAAAAAAGTCCGAGTGCCGACTCAACTCTTCTACGTAAGGCCGCACGTCCGACTGAAGCTCGCGCGGGAAACGCGCGAGCGGCTGAATATGCTCGCGCGGAACGTAACGAAACGTGAAATTCAGACGGCGCGTTTCGAACTCCGGGGTATGAAAGCCTTCGAAGAGATCGTCGTCTTTTTGATCGACTCTCTGTACGCGATGAAAAAGCCGCTTTTTAAACTTATCTCCGCCAAAAATTTGCAGCGAAGAATCGTCGAGCCATTGTTGCAAAACAACTTGGCTCTGCTTTTGTTTGTCTTCGCTTGCGACGAACTGAAACAGCGCCCGCTGACCGAAGCTGATCGAAGCGACCGGGCCTGGCTCAAAATCCTTGTGTTCACCGACTCGCGCGACATCAATTCTTTTGCCGTCGGGCGCGATCTGCGAACCGTAGTAGTTGATCAAACACGTGTTGAGCTCCCAGCCTCGGGGAATATCTCGCGGATCAAAATTGTTGTGCACGATCTCGGTGATCTCATCGACAAGCGCTTGCATCATCGCCGGAAAAGGCTCGGCCCTCACACAGCGGTACTCGATGCCCTTCGGAGGATGATAATAGTTGAGACACGCAAACTGCCAATTACCAAGCCAATAGACGGGTCTCAAGAGCCGGCGCTGCGGGACGCCGGGCGGAGGGGGATTATGTTCGCTAAAGCGCATCTCCCAAATCGGGTGATAGTGCCGAACTTCATCGAGAAGGCGCTCTCGCTGCGCGGGAGTGACGAAGTTCTCGCGATAAATCAAGCCGCTCGATGACGCGCCAGAGGTCGAACGCGCACCCGGTGCGCGATTTGGTCGAAATGAACGATGCGATGGACGACGGCCTGACATGAGCCCGAGCTTTTAGCTGTCTTTGACGAGAGTGAGAAGCGTGATTTCAGTTTTTGTTCCCAGACGAATTTGCGGCCCCCAAGATCCGGTTCCGGGATTCACGTAGACCCACGTCTGCCCCGTGCGCCCCAATCCTTGCGAAAACTCGTGAACTCTCTTCACGACGAGAGTCCACGGAAAAAATTGGCCGGCGTGCGTATGACCGCTCAGCTGCAGATCGATTCCGGCCTCTCGGGCTTCGTTAGAAATTCCTGGTTGATGCGCGAGCAAAACCTTGATGGCATTTGTGGGCAGAGTCTCCCCGTTTTCAAGAGACGTTTTGAGCGCCCGCTTCACGTCCGGGGCGTCACCGAGCATCCTCGCCGTCGGATCCGGTGTTCCCACGAAGGCCACGGCCGACGAACCTGAGCGCACCAGCGCAAATTTATTTAGAAGCGGTGTAAGTCCCACGTTCGCAAATGCGCGCACCCACTCCGGCCCATTCCAGTAGTACTCGTGGTTACCCGTCACGTAAAAAGCCGGCACTCGCGAAAGCTCGCGAAGTTGCTCGATCGCCTCTTGTGATTCGCCGACCGGTCCGTCGCCGATATCGCCCGTGAGTGCGATCGCTCGCGGGTTGAGTGCGAGCGTTTTCTCGACAATGCGTGCGATGCGGTCAGCGCGAGTCGTCGGGCCGATGTGCACGTCGCTCAGTTGAGCGATCGTGAATCCTTCAAGATCTTTAGGTAAACCCTTCACCGGGACCGATACGCGTACGACCCAGGGGCCTGCCGAAGCGATGAACACTCCGATCAGGAGCAGCAACACTGAGATTGCGAAGATGGCGACTGTTCCCGGATTCGAGTAGGCCGCCGCCGAGATTTCAGGCGACAGCCACGCGAGCGGAATAAAAATTAAATCGCGCATAACGATAGAGACGAGCAAGAAGCTCAAGAAACCCATTTCAAGATGAACTGCCGTCACGAACGTTTGTCGAAGTTGTCGATTTTTGAGTGAGTGGAAGCGCCGGTAGAAAAAGACGCCGGCGAAGAGGAGGCCCATCAGCGTGACTGACGATGCGACGCCAAGGCTTTCGCTCAGCCTCCAGCCTACGTAGACGAAAAGCACCAAAATGGCCGAGAGAATCATCGCGATTCGAGCATTCATAAGTAATGGATGCTAGCTGAAGTCTGAGTTTTCTGCCAGGCTTGTGACCAGGAGGCCCGCTATCAAAAAGCTCGAGCAGTTCTTCTACGAGAGTAAGCCATTTCTTTGTCTAGCGCTGGCCGTCTACGCCTTTGCGTCTCCCGAGCCGAATCGCATCGCCCTTCTCTGCGGATTGGCTCTTCTTGTCGCGGGAACATTCATTCTCCGGGGCCGACTCAAGAATCGCCGTGGGTCTGCGCTCGAAATGGTTTGGTATGAAGCCCAGCCATTTTTGTACCTAGGCGTCGCCGGATACGTCTTCCTCTACCAGCGCACCTCGAAGATCGCGATCGGCTTTGCGATGCTGCTTCTCTTCTGCGCAACCATGATTCTGCAGTGGCGATATAAGAATCGTAGCAATTAGGCGTTGTCGATCTTGACGCACTAAGAGTACTCTCCGACCCGAAATGACTAAATTTACTGAGCTTCAGCTCATCGAACCGATCCAGAAAGCGATTTCGGAGACCGGTTACACAACTCCGACTCCGATTCAAAGCCAGGCCATTCCTGTTCTTCTCGATGGCCGCGACCTTTTAGGCGTCGCTCAAACCGGGACCGGAAAAACGGCGGCCTTTGCTCTGCCGATCCTCAACCGACTGGCGACCGAAGAGAGTCGAGTGGAGCCTCGTTCAAGCCGTGTGCTGATCTTGACGCCGACGCGCGAACTCGCCATTCAAATTCACGAGAGCTTCCAGGTCTACGGCAAACATCTGCGCATGCGCACCGCCGTCGTCTTCGGCGGCGTCGGTCAAGGCCCACAGGTGACCGCCCTCTCCCGCGGAGTCGATGTTCTGGTCGCCACCCCCGGCCGCCTCCTCGATTTGATCGACCAGAAGTACATCAACTTAAAAAGTTTAGGTGTGTTTGTTTTGGACGAAGCCGACCGCATGCTCGACATGGGCTTCATTCACGACATCCGCAAAGTCGTGAAACTCCTGCCGGCGCGGCGCCAGACGCTCTTTTTCTCGGCGACGATGCCGCCGGATATCACCGCTCTGGCGCAAACAATGCTCACCGATCCAGCACGCGTTGAGGTAACTCCTGTTTCTTCGACCGCCGAGCGAATTGCCCAGTGGGTGATGTACGTCGACAAAGAAAACAAAAAAGACGCTCTCCGTTGGCTCTTAAACAAAAAAGAGTTTTCGAAAGTGATCGTCTTCACGCGTACGAAACACGGCGCCAACAAGGTCGCCGAGCTTTTGACGAAAAACCGAATCGCGTCAGAGGCCATTCACGGCAACAAATCGCAAAATGCTCGTCAGCGTGCACTCGAGAACTTCCGGGCTGGCCGGATTCGCGTGTTGATTGCGACCGACATCGCCGCTCGTGGTATCGACATCGACGAGATTTCGCATGTCATCAACTTCGAAGTCCCGAACGTCGCTGAGAGCTACGTTCACCGGATCGGCCGAACCGCTCGGGCCGGTACGGAGGGTGTGGCCATTTCGCTTTGTGACGCCGAGGAGCGATCTTTTATTCGGGATATCGAAAAACTGATTGGCAAGCCCATTCCTGTCATCAAAGATCAACCATATCACTCGGAGCAGGTCGCCAATGCGCGCTTGATGTCGAGCGGTAAGGCGAAGGCCGCCATCGAGGGTCGTTCAGGTGGACGATCAGGAGGCGGAGGCCGTCGCGGGTTCGGTGGCAGAGGTGGCGGAGGAGGCGGCGGCAATCGTCGCGGCCGTCGCCCGCAAGGCGGAGAAGGCGGAGGCTCACAAGGCAAACCGCAAGGCTCTCAGGGGTCGAGACCTCAACAGGGATCGAAGCCAAGCTCGCCATCGGGTCAGCCACACGGTCAGCAGCAAGGTTCGCAGCATAAAGGAAGGCCAGGGACATGACACCAGCAGCAAAATCTTTGATCTTGAAGGCTCAAGATTCCATCGATACGGCCCGTCGCGCAGTCGACGATCAGCACCAACACGAAATTTGTGGATACAATCTGGCGCAAGCCGCCGAAAACCTCATGAAAGCGTTGATCATTCTCCGCAATCTTGAGTTGCCCGAAGGCGATGAAGTTCACGACCTCGATGCCTTGATGTCGCTTCTCGAAGAAGACAATCTGTCGGCGATTTCATCGTATGCCGACGTCGTCGAACTGACGCCCTACAATTCACTGAGCGCTCGCATTGGTCCAGGTCAACGACTGAATCTCCACGAGTACTTGGGTCACGTCGAAGACCTCAAGAAATTCGTTGGCCAAGCTGTGATGTAAGGACGAACGCGGCGAAGGGCCGTTTAATCCCGACGCCGCTTATGAATCAAATCTGAGCGCTGGTCGCAACAGATGATGACTGCGATGATTGAGCGCCGATCGATGAACCCACCGACGGTGCCACGCGACCGATCAAGTCTTGAGCGGCCTTAAAGCCGGTTGTGCCGATTGCGGCGATCTGCCCGATCGATTTCCCCTGACGACGTAAGAGATAAAATCCGCCGAGGGCAGCGAGTACGAACAGTACGCGAGTGACGTTTCTTCCAGACCCATTGAATGCAACAGTTTTCATGTGTGAGGCCTCCTTCATCAACGAGAGTGCCTTTTTCACCTGTTTTTGGGTGCGTAAAAACTGTGTCGTTCTCGTCAACTCAAGAGCCTGAAGCCGCAGATTCAACGACACGAATCGCGATGGGTCTTGTGAGTTCGCGGTGAACGGGGCAACGGTTCGCGATCTCTAAGAGTCGCTGGCGCTGATCGGGATCAAGGGCGCCCCGAAACATGACTTTCACATCAAACACAGTTTTACTATTCGGGTCTTTTCGATCGCCTTCGCTTGAGATCGAGACCACAACGTCGCAACTTTCCAGCGCCCATTGCTTGCGGCTCGCATACATCTGGACAGTCATCGATGTGCAGGCTGCCAAAGACGCCGCGAGATACTCATGCGGAGTCGGGGCATGATCGGTGCCCCCGTTTGCGAGATCGGCATCAGCCGTAAACTCATGTTGTCGAGCCGTTAGGCTCACTTGAAGATCGTTAGCTAGGCGTTGGGCTCTGACTTCCATGCGGTTGGCTCCCATTTGGTCCAGGTTCATCGTAGTCTCATTGTTTGGATCGGTCACTCCCTTCACACTCAAAGCTGCATGTCAGCGTTCGACGAAATCCGCTCCTACGAGATTTTTAAAGACTGCTCCGATGAATTCGTGTTGGCACTGGCTCAACATGCCAAGCG
>CAJYIL010000600.1 GCA_913774795.1 Pseudobdellovibrionaceae bacterium | reverse complement strand
TGATTCGCGCCCGACCATTCTTGATGAACGGACTGTGCCGTACGTGGCCGGTGCGACGTCTGCGCGGCTGCGAGCGAAAGGTTCTGGTGAGGAGGGAGGGGCAGCGCCGGCAGCCGCCGTGCCCTCGTCTATCTGGATTGACCCTATTGGCTCGAGCATGAATGACCAGAGCAGTTCAGCCGATGTTCTAACAGAAGAAACTTTTCCGAATGCAGATGCGGTCACACGAGCGCTCTTCAAGGACCAACCGTTCGAAACGCCAACCCGAAAACGCGAAGTCTCGGCGCAAGAATTTACCGCAGGCGTCTCACATCACTGGGCGCCTCTTTTAACAAGAGCATTCATGCATCCCGGCCGCAGGCTTGAAGTTCACATGCGTGACTGAAGACAGTGCGCACATGGGGATACCCGCGGGCGCCAATGTAGAAAACGGGATTCGCTTTAGATTGATCACAAGCGTGAGATCTCGCGCGGCGTTTCACATGAGCTCGCGAACTTGATTACGCTCTGCTGGAAGCATCACGAAGAGCGACACACGCACATCATCTCCAGATTTGCGCCGTCGATGAAGCCGCGCGAACACGATTAAAAAGCTTGAGCGCGATCTCAGCTCAAGGAATCGCGAGCTTTTTCACTTCTTCGTAAAGCGCGCGGTCGCTGATCTTCTTGTCGACGGTGACGGCGCGAGTGCCGGCGTTGCGACGAACCACCGCGATGGCCATGCGGTCTTTCGGGCAGATGTCGAGACACGACGAAGTCACTGAGCGAACCGATTTGCCGTAGCCGTTTTCTTTAAACGACGACTTCAACGTTTTCTTCATCGAGTCTGCGAGCGATTCGTCGCCAACGATTTTGCGTGAGCACTTCGTGCAGACCATGACGACCGCTTCAGACCAGGGAATTTCGGCGTTTTCGACGTCACTCATTTGCAAAGCTCCTCGCAGGGTCGACAAAAACAAGGTTCAAGAGTAGCGTTTCTTCATGCGTCGTCAAGACAGGTGCGGGTGAGGTCACGGAAGATGATCAAAACGTTATCATTAACGATCTACATAGGCATCGTAGCCACGCTGGCGGTCGACGCGCCTCTGGCGTTCGCGCAGACGCCAAATGCGGCCATTAACTCAGAAGCGACATCCATCACCACGCTCGAAGCGTCAGCCGCCATCGATGGCGTTACCTACCAGCGCATTCAGTACAAAAGCCGTGACTATTTCATTCGCGCATCTCGACCGGGAAGCGCGCTCATCGAGGTCAGCTGCCAAAGTCCTCAAGGCATGAGCCCAGAGCAGACTCTCACACCGAAGCAGCGTTCAAAAGATTTTGTCTCGCGCCTGGAGCAAGGGTGCTCATCGAAACAGGGAGATTCCAAGCCCGAGCGCTTCACTTTTGAGCAACCGACAAGAACAGAGCCGACCTCCGCGAAGCCCGCAAAAGCCCAGAAGGTCGAGCTCTTAGGCCCCAAAAGTTTTCCGTCGGATCTCGATCCGCACGTGCTGCCGGATCAACCCGCAGCGGGCGGAACATTTGACTGGAAAGAGCGCCGCTACTGACGCTCGCACGGCACTGCTACGCAGCCCGCCGCGCACCGGCAAAGCCCGGTCCGAACCCTTACAAAATGCTCTAGAACCATTGCTCGCGACCATGTTACAACCAAGCGCACATAACGGAAGCAAAGCATGAAAAGCGAAAAAGTCGACGTCTTGGTATTGGGCGCGGGGATCGTAGGTCTCTCGAACGCGGTTGAACTTCAGAAATCGGGACGACAAGTGACCGTCATCGATCGTTACGAGCCGGGCCTCGGCTGCTCGTACGGCAATGCCGGCTGGATGACCCCTTGTTTCTCCATGCCTCTTCCGCAGCCTGGCATGTTCTGGAAATCGATTGGCTGGCTTCTCGATCAAGACTCTCCGCTTCGAATTAAACCTCAGCCGAGCTGGCTTCTCGTCAGATGGATGACTCACTTTCTTTTCGCGATGAACGAAAAACGCATGCTCGAGTCGGTCAAAGTTCTCACCGATATCAGCAAGTACTCACTCGACAGCTACAAAGAACTTGCCGCGAAATCACCTAAACAGTTTGGGTTTGATCAAAAAGGTCTCTTTCTCGTTTCGGGCACGAAAGACGGTCTGAACGGTGCAAAGATCGAGATGGACCTCATGCAGCAGCAGGGAGTTCCGGGCAAATACATGTCGGGTGAAGAAATTCACGCGATGGAGCCAAGTCTGAAACCCGAGATGCTCAAGGGCGGAGTTTACTTCCCCGCCGAAGCACATGCCGAACCTCTTTTGACGGTTCAAGCGCTCGCCGAAGAGTTCAAATCGCTGGGCGGAAAAATTCAGACCAACACCGAAGTCTTCGCCTTCACAAAAGGCCAAGGCAAAATCGAAACTGTTCATACGACACGCGGTGATTTCAAAGCCGACGTCGTCGTCATGGCGCTGGGCACGTGGTCAAAAGAATTGGCCGCTCAACTCGGCAACCGCGTTCCGATCCTGGGCGGAAAAGGCTACCGCATCATCACCCCAAGCTTCGACGTGAAACCGAAACATCCGATCATGATCGTCGACAGAAAAATCGCGGTGACACCAAGATTCGACGGGCTCACGTCGGTTGCGGGTACGCTCGAACTCGTTGACCGCGATTTCGATATCACGCCTCGTCGTCTCAACAACATCGTCCGCGGTACTCAGGAGTATATGCACACCTCGGCCGGTGACATGGAAGTCAAAGAGATCTGGCGTGGTCTTAGACCTTGTACTCCAGATGGAGTGCCGATGATCGGCTTCTCAAAAAAGCACTCGAACTTGTTCTACAACTGCGGCCACCAGATGCTCGGTCTTCAGTCAGCGCCTGGTTCGGGCCGCCTCGGTGCCGACCTCATTTTGGGGCGCCCAACTTTCACGGAAACAAAACCTTTCCGTCCAGAAAGATACGAATAAAAACGCTTCGCGAGCTCAAGCCCGAAGCGTAAGCTCAAACACGTGAATTTGACCTACGATCGCAGTCGCGATCGCTATCTCATCAGCGATCCCGGGCTCTTCAGACTACGCTCCGCTCTCCGAGGCACGATCACCGTGATTGTCACGACGATTGTGCTTTATTATTTGAGTACGTTCGGACACCGACCGTTTCTTCTCGCGCTTGTCGGAGCCACGATGGCCATGAACGGCGCGCTCATGGGCGACGATCGAACGATTCGCGAGCAAAAAGTCACAGCCCTTCTTAATCCGACGATCAGCTCACTGTCGCTCGCACTCGGTGTTCTCGCGCATCCGTCGCAGGCGGTGTCGATGATTTTGCTGCTCGTCTTCACTTTCGGCGCGATTTTTATCAGACGCTACGGAGTGAGATGGACGACGCTCGGAGCGATTGCCTACACCGCTTATTTCTCGGCGCTCTTTTTCAAAGTTCCGCTCGATCAGATGATGTTCGTCATCGAAGGGATCGTCGTCGCCGGGCTGTTCTCGTACGCGGTCAAATTCTGGCTCGTGCCTGATCGTGCTCGATCGGCCATCGCCTGGAGTTTGTCGGCCTACCGCGCGTCACTCCGACGGTTCGTTCGAGCGACGCGCAGAGAACTCCAAAATCCGATCACGATGAAGCCGAACAAAGAATTGATTCGCCCTCGCATGGTCGTTGTGAATGAACTTGCTCTGCTGAGCGAAGACGCAATCGTGAATGCGTCGGACGCTCTGCCGGGAAGTGCCGCACTCGTGCGCGCCCTTCAAGGACGCGTTTTCGATCTCGAGCTTTCAGCGAGACGCATTTTCGAATCGCTGAATCGTCGTTCACGTCAAGACACGGCTCACGATCTCGACGTCCTCGAGAAAGGCTATCAATCTTTGAGAGCCGGAGAACAAGCGCTCGTCGCCGAAGAAGAAGCGGCGACACCTCTCGCCTCAACATCGACGGGCGTTCAAGGAGCGACGATCGCCTCGGCCACCGGAGTTTCGAAAGTTCGTTATTCCTCTTTGGGCGACCGCTTTCATTTCAATACCCGTCAGGCGATTCAGGCTACGGTCGCCACCGTGATCGCAACGATCATCGGCACGATGATCTCGCAAGACCGATGGTACTGGGCACCGCTCACAGCCTACGTCGTCTTCACAGGAACGACGAGAGGTGACAGCGTGAGGAGAGCGATGTCGCGACTCGCGGGCACGGCTTTCGGCGTCGCAGCGGGTCTTGCCATTGCGTATGTGCTTCACGGAGACCGGGACTACTCGTTCGCGGCACTTTTTCTTGGCCTTTTCTGCGCGATGTTCGCCATCAAAGCGTCGTATGCCTGGTATGTGTTCTGGCTCACGACCGTCATCGCGATGTTCTATTCGCTTCTCGATCTGCTGACGCCCAGCTTGCTTTATCTCCGGATCGAACAGACGCTGATCGGTGGTGTCTGCGGAGGAATCTGCGCATTTTTTGTTCTGCCCATCTCCGCCAAAAAATCGCTAAGGGCGGAGCTGGCCAAACTCTTCGCGATGCTCTCGCATACTTTGACGGAGATCTCGTTTCAGCAACTGCCGCGTCGCGAACGTCGCATTCGGGTGAGAGGGCTTGAACGAGAGCTTCTGACTTTGAGAGCCATCGCGGGGCCGCTCGCGGGCCCTCTCGGAAGACCGGCCAGACAAGAGACAAGGCTCGTCGTTCACGGAGCCGCAGCACTGGTTCACTTTGCAAGACAACTGATCGTGTTTTATCCCGAAGATGCAGCCGCGTTGAGGGATCAAGTCCATCAACTCGTTCGGCGAACTCAAGCGCTTGCCGAACGTATTCCGAACTCTGACTTTAACGACATCGCAACTCCCGGCGCCACGAACGCCGATACCTGGAACCTCGATCCATCGCCTGAACAAGAGGCAGCGAATCATTCGCTTGTTCGACTCGCCCAAGCGGTTACTGCTTTCGAGACACGATTTCCCGTAAAACCTTGAAGTTTTATAAACGAATGCAGTGAAGAGTGCCCAAGAGTCACGACACGCGCTAACACTCTAGCTGTCTAGGGAGGACATCATATGCGTATTTTCGCAATCGCTCTGTTCGCTTTGCTCGCTTTCACAACTCCAGCTCACGCTGAAGACGTCGCACCTGTCGTCACGACAATGCCGCTTCCGATCAATCGCGGTGACTGGGAAGTGGGCGGAGGAGCGTCGTACACACGTAACGTCCGTACGAACGATCGCTTCATTTCAATCACACCTAAAGCAGAATACTTTTTCGTAAACCGTTTCTCGGCCGGCGGCACGCTGATGTATACCGATGACAACGTTCTCGGAACGACTTACGGACTCGGTCCTTCGGCGACTTACTACATCACGCACACAGACGCTTTGGCCGTTTCGCTCAACCAAGCGATCCTTTGGTCAAAGCCCTACGCCGGCGATAATTACGTCATGGGTTCGACAGGCCTCGCTCTCGATTACTTCGTTGCGCCGACGATCGCGTTCGGTCCGGAGTTGAAGGCGCTCTACTACTTCAATGGCGGCCTCAACAAGCCTGACGACGCGGTTCAACTCGCGTTCAATTTCTCGCTTTTCCTCTAAGCAATTCCTAAAGCAAACCTGCTTGACGGTCTTCGGGCCGTCAGTGACTCTAATGACGTGAATCAAATTCTCGTTGTTGACGACGATGCGGCCTTCTCGAAGGCCGTTTGTCATTCGATCTCTGACTTAGCCGCGACCCGAACGGCGTCGAGCGTGTCTGAGGCTCTTCAGATTCTGAATACCGAGCCCATCTCTTTGATCATCACCGATTACAAGCTCGCCGATGGATCGAGCGGGCTTGAGCTCGTATCAAAAATCAAAAATTTCTCGCAGCCGCCCTCCGTGATCATGGTCACTGCTTTCGCGAATACCAAAATGGCGATCGAATCGGTGAACCTCGGAGTCTTTGCTTTCATCGAGAAGCCTTTTGAAAACGAAGAACTCCGAACGCATATCATGCGGGCATTGAATCCTTCGCCTCTAAAGACGACTTTTCAACTCAATCCGAGCGAAAACAGCGTCGTTTACGAAGGCGAATCTTACGCTCTGACGAAAACCGAATACGAGATTCTATCGCTTTTTGTTTCGAATCCGAACAAGTGGCT
This sequence comes from Pseudobdellovibrionaceae bacterium, assembly GCA_913774795.1. Classification (GTDB taxonomy): domain Bacteria; phylum Bdellovibrionota; class Bdellovibrionia; order Bdellovibrionales; family JAMPXM01; genus CAJYOV01. The sequence goes on along the minus strand of CAJYIL010000600.1, from coordinate 2,725 downwards.
TACGCGCGAGGCGATCGAGAACGCCATCTGGAGTGAAGGTCGATCGGGGAGTCGAAACATCTTTGACACCCACCTGACCAACCTCAAAAAGAAATGTCTGTTCTTAAAAGACCGGCTCGAAACCGTTCGGGGTCGGGGCTACATCTTTCGCGACACCTGATTGAGATACAAAGGTCGCGCGGTATTTTGGCTGTGCTGGTTCTACGCGGCGTTCTCAACGCTCGTCCTCATCTCCGAAATCCACGTCATACCGAACGAAGACCGTGTTTTCTATTCGGTCGTCAAACTTGCTCTCGTTTGGATTTGTGTCCCGTGCGCATTCATCCTCCGGCGCCATCCCTCAGCCTTCTGGCCCAATCTGATCGCGGGTTTATCAATGGCGATTTACCCGGGCTTTTGCGGCTGGTGGCGCATCAATTACGAATACGCGGTCTTTCAGCTTTTGATCGCCTACGCACTTGCGTTTCGAGTGAGCCGCGCGATGTTCGTCGGCGTGACGGTGTCGTGCATTTCACTGTTCGGAATCACGCGGATTTACCGTTTCGACTATCTAAAATCTCAGTTCACCGCGCCCCAGCCCCTCGATGGTGCTCTCATCGCCGCTGCGATCGGCGTCATCGTTCTCATTTTCTACGTCTTCGTGAATTACGAAAGAAATTGGCGAGCCTCCGCATTGTCACGCTTCTCGCTCATCGGCCAACACGCATCAAACATTATCCATGATGTGAAAAACTTGGTCGCGACGCCGGCCCTCTACTCATCAACATTGAGCCGAAAACTGGCTTCGTACGAAGATCCAGAGGTCCAAGAGATCTTGCGAGAGCTTCAATCGAGCCTCACGCGAACTAACAAACTTATTTACGATCTGAACGAGATGGCGCGGTTGACGGAAGGTGCGGTCGCCTCGCGAGTCATCGCGCTGAGACATCTCGTCCACGAAGTCTCAGACCTCTTGCAAAATCAGCTGAATGGCGTCGATCTTGAAATCAAAGGTGATCTCGAAATCCCCGCAGATCGCGCTCTACTTTACTCGGTCCTGTTGAGCGTCTTCATGAATTCTATCGATCAGTTTCGGAGAAACAAGTCTCCGAACCCGAAGATCCTCGTCGAATTTGAAGACGCTCTTTGTCGCATCACCGATACTGGAGGCGGGTTTGATCCCGTCACTCTGAAAACTCTTACGACAGACGGAAGATCCCGCACCACCAAGGCCTTTGGTTCGGGCGTTGGTCTGTACCTTGTTTCGAACGCGATGAGTGAGCTCGGCGGCCAGGCGACCTTCAAGAACTCTTCGAGCGGGGCCGTCGTCGAATTGCATTTTGCGAATTGAGTCCGATTAGTCTGCGAAGATTCGCAGGAGCCACTGCTCAACGAGTTCGGGCTTCTGCTCCAGGAGAGCATGTTCGCCATCGTGAATGCGCGTCCAGAGGCCGCGCTTGGAATCGGGGAGCCTGCGCCAGAATTCACGGAAGAGACTTTGCGGAATCAACGTGTCGCAGTCGCCGGTCAAGAGGTTCACGCTATGATCTGGCAGCCGGTCGATCACTTCGAATGCGTTGAACTCCATGATTCCGTACGTGAGTTCGATGGCGACCCGCCGATGCTCGGCGTCCTGCATGCGGCTTTGATAGCGCTGATTCATGTAGGCAGTTAAGAATTTTTCGTACCCTTGCTCGACACCTCTCGCGATCGAATCCGGAATCAAACGAAAGCTGCGGGCGGTCTGCCACTGCCATTGCCAGAGTCGCTGCAAGGGGAAACTTCGATCAAGGCGCATGAGATACGGGACGATGAAGGCTAAACGGTTGACTCGCGACGAGTACCGAGCAGCGAAGTCGAAAGCGACCCCGCCGCCGTACGAAAACGCGGCGATATCAACGGGTCCGATCTTCAAATGAGAGAGAAGTTTCGCGAGGTCGTCACTTTGCGTTTCAACGTTGATCCGAAAATCGGTTGCAGTCTCGAGCGATAGACGATGCTCGAGCGACTTCCCTTGCCCCCGCAAATCGACCTGAAGCCTGTGGCGACGAGCGAACGTTTCTATGTAAGGCGACCACGCGTGATACGTGTCACCAAGGCCGTTCAGGAACACGATCGGAATTTCGCTCGTTGGTGACGACGATGGCCACCATTGATAGGCGATCTGCCACTGAGGTTCGACTTCGAGATGTGATTCGATCATTGCTGCTTGATCCATGCGATCCATGACGGCCAAAAATTTTTGCGAGCTTGATGGCCGATGACGGCGCCAATGTGTCCGCCTTTGAGATCGATCCGCCGAGAACCGCGACTTTTCAGACGGGCTTCGATCGGCACGATATGGTCGTCGATGGCCATCGCGTCGAGAACGGGCATCGGAAGTTCCAAATCGCTAGCTGTGCCATTGGCGCGGTAGAGCTCTTCGATCATGTACTTGTAGCAGAGACCGGGAAAAGCGATGGCGTCATTAGCCCAGATTTCCATAGCGATAAAACCGATCACGAAGTCTTTATCATGCCGGCGCTCAAAAAGTTTTCTGTACTTCGTGAGTAGCATCGAAGGCTTCAAGAATTGAAAGCTTGTGTGCAGCAGCGCAGCCGGCACGTTGCCGTAGGCGTCGATCAGCGCATCGAGATCGAAATGAGGCTCGCGGGCCCAAGCGCCGAGAAGACCGGCCTGATCAAAATCAAAAGGTGCGGTGAGCAGCGAAAGAGACTTGATGCGTTCAGGGAATCGCTTCGCCAAG
>CAJYIL010000599.1 GCA_913774795.1 Pseudobdellovibrionaceae bacterium | reverse complement strand
CCTTTTGGGGAGTCGACGTCAAAATTTCGCCGAATGAACGAGCCTCCGGCATCGATTCCAGGACCACGTCTTTACGGCGGTAGGCGCCGCCTTCCGGGGTTCTCGTGGTGTTGATGTTCGCGATGTTCGACGAGATCGTGTTCATGCGCATTCTCTGCGCCGCTAAACCACTCGCGCTAACGCGCATTCCGGTCAGCATATCCATTAACGACCTCCGTCAGTCGCGGCGTACTTCAAGGCCGCCATCTTTTTGTTGATGAGCTGAACTGCGGCTTTGTACATGATCGAGTTCTCAGCCAACGTCGACATCTCTTTTTCCACGTCGACGGTGTTTCCATCGTTGTTGATTGACGCATCTGGGTTCTCGTAGATGTCAGCGCGCACGCGAGAGATCGCGCCCGGCCCCATCGCAAAATGCCCAGGGTCAGAACCCGAAAGCTTGCCTTGATCTTCGCCCTCGAGAGCACGCGCGAGCGCGTCTTCGAAATCGACTTTCTTCGCCTGGAATCCTGGCGTCTCGGCGTTCGCAATGTTCGACGAAAGCACGTTTTGACGTGTCTGACGAAGATTGATCGAGGCGCCTAACGCCCGCGTGGTTTTATCGAATAAATCAGCCAACTCGCGCCTCCGATTCGACGACGCCATTTGCAGGCGCCACACCGTACTCGTGAAGTTTGTTTCTCAAAGTTCTGATGCTGATGCCGAGAAGGCGCGCCGCTTGCGTGCGGTTTTGCGCCGTGTGCTCAAGCGTCTTCATGATGAGACGACGCTCAGCTTCGGCGATCGTGAGGCCCGGCGACAAATCCCACTCCGGCGCTTTCGCTTCGAAGCCCGCGATCAGAATGTCGTCAGCCGAAAGAACCGGCTGCGGCGACAAGATGACCGAACGTTCGATCACGTTCTCGAGCTCACGCACGTTGCCTGGCCAATTCCACTGCTTCATCTTCAAGATCGCTTCTTCGCTCAACGACTTCGGCGCCTTGCCGTTTAAGTGCGATGAGACTTCCGTGAAGAAGCGCGCGAGCAAGTCGATATCTTTCGGACGCTTACGCAAAGGTGCTACGTGAAGCGGAACAACGTTCAAACGGTAGTAGAGATCTTCGCGGAATTTGCCTTCGCGAATCATTTGCGGGAGATCGCGATTCGACGTCGCGATCAAGCGAACGTTCACGCGAACAGGTGCTTTCGCACCCAAGCGCTCAACTTCGCCCTCTTGAATCACACGCAACAACTTCGCTTGAAGAAGAAGCGGCAATTCCGAAATCTCATCCAGCAAGAATGTCGAGTCATTCGCGAGCTCGAACTTTCCTGGCTTCGACGTGACCGCGCCGGTGAAGGCACCCTTTTCGTAGCCGAAGAGTTCGGACTCAAGAAGCTCAGCCGGAATCGCCGCGCAGTTGACCGCAATCAAGCGCTTCGTGGAGCGAGGCGACTTCTCGTGAATGAGTTTGGCGAGTACTTCTTTACCTGTTCCGCTTTCACCTGTGATTAAAACGGTCGCGCGCGAAGCGGCGATGTTTTCGGCCATCACGACCAAACGTTTCATCTCAGGATCAGCTGTCTTCAAGATCTCATTTGTCATCTCAGCTCCGACGCCGCGGGAATGCGGTTAAGGTACTTCTTGTAGTCTTTTTGCCATTTCGCGCCTTGCATCTGTTCTTGCGCGAGTTTCGCCCACATGCCGTCTCGATCGGCTTTCAGCTCACTCCATGTCGACTCGGCTCCTTTGAGATCGCCGTCTTCGTAGAGAAGTTGGCCGAGTCGGTAACGAACAGAAGCGAGAGGGCGTTTGTCTGCGTATTCAGAAATCAACTGGCGGTACGACTTCGCGGCTTCGCCGCGGTTTCCGCGCGCGACCATCAAGTCGCCGCGAAGTTCGAGAGCTTGAGCTGTAACCTCGTCCGTTCCCTTCATCTCGAGAACCTTCGCAAGATGTTGGTCGGCTTCTTTGAAATTCTTGGCGGCACCCGATAAACGTGCGATGCGCAAGTGAAGCGGAGCGGTTAATGCCGCCTCCCCTTTCCAGGCATTGATCAAGTCGGTGAGATACTTTTTCGCGACCGAAGACTGGCCACGGGCCTCGGCAACATCGGCCGCTGTTGAAGCACGCTCGATTTTCTCCGGATCAGTCAGCGCCTCGCCGATGTTCTTCAAGTACGTTTCAGAGAGCGCGAAGTCTTTGTTACGAGCCGCGACGACCGCCAAGCGCAAGTTGAGTTGGTCGGCTTTCGGAAGAGTCTCGTAGACTGAGTGCTCACGCTCTTGTCCTTTGATGTCAGCCAAAGCTTTCAGGCAGTCGCGATATTTATCGCTCGCGTCTTTCAAAACGCCGGCCTGCTCATACGCACGTCCGACCGAGAAGCGTACGTCGATACGGTCGGTATTCTTCAACCAGCCCGACGTGTTCGCGCCGTAACGACGGAGAGCATCCATGAAGTTGCCTTGATCGACATCGGCGCCAATTGCCTCCGAGATATTCTTCGCGATGCGCTGAACGATCCGCTCTTTATTCGGAGTGACTGGGTTCTTCTGGTAGTACGAGACGAGATCTTTGGTGGCGCGATCGTAGTCTTTTCGCGCGTTGTAGCCGTCGGCGAGAAGAAGAGTCGTGAACTCCTCAATGCCCGGAAGTGACGGCTTTTTCTCGGCCATGTTTTCTGGCTGTGGCTCTTCGGAAGC
>CAJYIL010000598.1 GCA_913774795.1 Pseudobdellovibrionaceae bacterium | reverse complement strand
CCAACCGCGAAATCGAAGCTCTCGAAACCGTCGGTATCAACCCGCTCAGCTACATCGTCTTCCCGAGACTCGTCGGCGGAACAGTCAGCGTCGTCTGCCTCGCGTTTTACTTCAACGTCGTCGCGCTCTTCGGCGGATTTATCGTCGCTTCGATGATCAAAGACATGCCGTTTGGCTTTTACTCAGACCTTTTGGCAAACGCGATCACGGTTGACGACTTTGGAATGTTCCTTCTCAAGAATTCGTTCTCCGGTCTCATCATCTTCGTCGTTTGTTGCCATCAAGGAATGACGGTTCAGCAATCAGCGCACGAAGTTCCGGCGATGACGACTAAAGCTGTCGTGAACTCGATCATTTACGTCGTTCTCTTCAACCTCGGTATCTCGATGGCGTTCTATATTCACCAACTCAAAGCGTTTGGACTTTTGTGATGAGTGGGTTGGTGAAGTCGATTGAGTTTAAGGATGTCACCTTCGCGTACAAAGATGCGGCGGCGCCGATGTTCGAGAACCTCAACGTGCGTCTACCGGTGGGCGAAAACGTTCTGATTTCGGGCACGGTCGGCCAAGGGACTTCGACTCTTTTAAAATTGCTCGCCGTTGTCCATCAACCACAAAGCGGCTCGGTCTTGATCAACGATCTGGACACGTCGCAAATGTCGTTTGAAGAATTTCTGCCGCTCAGAACGAAGATCGGCTACACGTTCGACTACGGCGGCCTCTTTGCGAATCGATCTCTTCTCGACAACATGACCCTTCCGCTTCTGTATCATAAGAGCTTTAGTTTCGAAGAATCGCGACAGCGAGGAATCGATCTCGCAAATCACTTCGGCTTCTATAATAAATTGGCGGAAAGACCGGCGAGCGTGACGGGTGGTCTGAGAAAACTCGTCTCTGTTTTGAGAACACTTTTGATGAATCCCGAGATGCTCGTGATGGATGACCCGTTCATGGGAGTCGATCCTCAGAACGTCGCGCGCTTAATTAAAATGTTGAACGATCGCCGTGAACGCGGCGACATCAAACATATCTTTCTCACAAGTCGAGATCAGAATTGGCCCAAGCAACTGGGCTGTAAGCGTCTGATCTTGAACGAAGGTCAATTCGACTTCTCTGATTTCACGACGTCCACTTCGGAGGCGGCATGAAGACTAAGTTCAATAAGTACGAACGAACCGCGGGCATTTTTGTCTGCGCAGCCGTTTTTGGGTCGATCGCGATCTTCGGTTTCGTCGCCGTCAAAAAAGGTCTCTTCGAAGAGAAACTTCACCTCCGCACCGAATTGAAAAGCGCCGACGGTGTCCATGCCGGAACCGAAGTGTTGATGGCCGGCCTTCGCGCAGGAGCTGTCACGAGCGTCAAACTCGTCTCGAATGAGCGCATCTTGATCGAGTTCGAAGTCGGCGAAGCTTACAAAGACCGCGTTCGTGAAGACTCGCTTGTCCGCTTGGTTCGTCCGTTCATCATCGGTGAGAAAGTTCTCGAAGTTTCGGTCGGCGATGACGCCTCGAAACTCGTTGCGGCCAACGCTCTCTTGGGTTCGGAAGAAACCATCGATCTGATGGACCTCGCCAGCGGCCGCAAGCTCGGCACCTATCTCGCGTCAATGTCGCAGATGACAGACAATGCGAAGTACATCATCGAACAGATTCTTGATCCGAAGCGCTCGAAGAATATTTTGAAAATGTTCGACGAACTCCAACCGCTGGTTCGCAACATGGTCGGCGTGACGGGTGAAGTGAATACGGCCATGCACCGGATGAACGAGAAAAAACAACTTTCGCGCATGATGGACAATCTCGTTTCGATGACCGACGAAGTGAATTCGATGCTCCCGGAATTCCGAAAAAATTCTCCTCAGATGGCGAGCGATCTCGCGAAAATTATGAAGGCGACCGCCGTGCTCTCAGTGCAACTCGAGAAAACACTACCGCTCTTGGCGGAGGCCACGCCCGAACTTCCAAAAGCGACACGCCGAGCGTTTGAGGCTCTTGATCAAACCGTCGTCACGTTGAAAGCGCTCCAAAAGTCATTTTTGATCCGCGGAAGTGTTCGTGAAGTGCGCGAGGAAGAAATCGCCGCTTATCAAAAAGAGCAAGAGGCCTTCATGGCGCGCGAAGCCGCTGAGAAAGCTCGCCAGCCGGCCTCGTCATCACCGTCTCCTTCGCCGTCTCCGACTCCGGAGAAAAAGAAGTGATTCAACGCTCACCTTCTGAGGCAGCCAAAATTTACGACGTAACCCACGTGGCTCAGTCCTTTCGAGAAGTCGCGGTCGATGTCGTTCGCGGAGAGTCGACTGAGTTTTTGTCTCGTTGGTATCAGGCCGCACGCGGGGATGCGGATTTGACGATCTGGTGGGACGGTGAAAAACGCGTCGTGAAACAGCAGCTCTGTCTCTACGGGCAAGTGGTAGAGTGGAATCCGATTCATGGCACGCGAACCGGCCTTGTCGTCGAACAAGAATCGGGCCCGACTGAAGACGAGACATCAGAGATCGTCCACTATGATTCGCGTTCTCAAAAGGCGTCGATCGATCAGGCGATCCTTTTAATTCGCGCTGTCGGCGCAATCCCTGAGGCCGATCGGGCGCTTCTGGTCTACAACTTCCGGGAGAGCCCAAAGCTTCACAAGAACGCCCGCGAGCGAGCGCTCAAAGCGTGGGCAGCGCACGGCGAAGATCTTCTCTCCTCAACGCGCCCGAGCTTTTGGAAGCGCTTGGGTCGCTGGATGTTCGGCAAATAGCCGTTGCCTCTCTCCGGCTGAGCCGCCGATACTGGCGGCTCGATGAGCTTTGCCTGGGATCTTTTCCGACATTATCTATTGAGCCGCCGAGCAGGGAGTCTCATCCGCACGGTCGCCTGGATTTCGATCTCGGGCGTGGCGATCGGGGTGTTCGCACTGGTGGTTG
>CAJYIL010000597.1 GCA_913774795.1 Pseudobdellovibrionaceae bacterium | reverse complement strand
GAACTTGATCGCGCACGATCCTCGCATTTTCGGCCTTCGCCTGAGAGAGAGTCTTCGAGACGACCACGACCTCGGGTACCATCACGATCGCGCGTGCAAACTCAATGTCGCGAGCCGATGCCTCCTTCGAATCAACGACGTTGGGCCAATAAGGAAACATGAGTTCGTAGGTTTTTCGTCCGTAAAGAAGTGTCCCGGCCTCTGCCATTTGCTTTGTAAAGTACGCCATCAATTCGTCGTCGGGCGCGGCGAACGTGTGATCGCAATATCCGTCTGCCGACATATTTATGGCGAACACGAGCTTCCGCATCTGACACTCCTCCAACACTTTAAAAAGCGTAGCAAGCGTCCGATTTTGATTCAAACGTCACACGCTCGCGACCGAAATATCGCCACTGTTGAAATCGTTTTCACTACATTCGTGGTGTGAGCAACACCCGCCCGCCCTCAAAACGTAGTCTTCGCGCACTCGATAGCCTCAACTTTTTCTTGGCTGATGTCCGAGATGGCATTGGACCCTATCTTTCAATCTATCTCCTTGCCACACGGCATTGGAATCCTTCGGACATCGGGATCGCCATGTCTGCGATGGGTATCGCCACATTGATCGTACAAACTCCGGCGGGCGCGATCATCGACAAGACTCGATTTAAGCGTCTTCTGATGGCGATCGCGTCGGCTCTCATCGCGGTCTCGACCGTCATGATGACGATGTTCAATTCGCTGACGATGATTGTGATCGCGCAAGCGCTTTGCGGAATTGGGGCTGCCTTTCTGGCTCCGGGACTCGCTGCGATCACTCTCGGCCTTGTCGGGCGAAAAAAACTGTCTCATCGAACCGGCCGCAATGAATCGTTCAATCACGCAGGGAACGTCGTCGCTGCGGCGTCTGCGGGACTTCTCGGTCACTTTGTCGGACGAGAGTATATTTTCTATCTCGTCGCTCTGATGGCGCTCTTAAGCTTGGTATCGATCTTGATGGTTCGTGACGAAGAGATCGACCACGACGTCGCTCGAGGCTGCGACAAAAAAGCGGCCGAATCCGAGGACAAAAATTCGGGCTTTCTGGAGCTTCTTAAAGACAAACGTATTCTCGCTTTCACGGGCGCGATGTTGCTCTTTCACTTTGCGAACGCGGCGATGCTACCTCTCGTCGGCCAGCAACTAGCCTCGGGTAAGGAGACTGGCGCATCGCTCTACATGTCGGCGTGCATTATCGTCGCTCAATTGGTGATGATCCCGATGGCGATGTTGGCTGGTAAGTATTCAGACAAGTGGGGGCGTCGGCCGATCTTCTTATTCGCGCTTGCGGTGCTCCCGATTCGAGGGTTTCTCTACACGTTGAACGACCATTCGATCTATCTCGTTGCCGTTCAGGCTCTCGACGGAATCGGAGCGGGAGTTTTCGGCGTCGTGAGCATTCTCGTCATCGCCGATCTCACTAAAGGCACCGGCCGTTATAATCTCGCGGCGAGTGCGCTGGCGACCGCCGTCGGCATTGGCGCGAGCTTAAGCAATGTCTTCGCAGGCTTCATGGTTGCAAAATACGGCTACACGCCGACGTTCCTAAGTTTGGCCGTTGTCGCACTTCTCGCGGCCGCGCTGTACTACTTCTTTGTCCCTGAAACGTGCGGTGGCCTAGAGCCTAAGACCGCACGCTCCCCGATTCGCAGTCAACCGATTCCCCTTCACTAAAAAGGCTAATTATGTTCGCGTCAAAATCTTTTCTCGTTGCTCTGAGCTTTCTCCCACTTACGGCTTTTGCAGGAGCTGCTTCCGATCTCGCTCCCTTCGAAGGCCGCTACAAAGGCGTGAATGGCATTTCACATTATCCATGCGAACTCACCATTACGAAACTCGCTCCCGATGTCGTCCAGGTTTCAACCCGCATTTACTTTGAAAACGGTCACTTCTACGACCGCTCCGACGTCATGAGTGAGTCCGACGTCAGCGTCGGCACGACAAACCCTGGCGACACGACACACGCGAATTACGACTATGTTCGCGGCGTGAACTCCGACGGCGACTCAATCTCTAACAATTTTCTCGTCGACCTCGCTTCGGTCCAGCTCTTGACGGGAAACGTTCGCAACTCCGAAAACTGCGTCTCGCTCGTGAGAGAATAAAAGTCAGGCCGCTATTGGGCGCGGCGACCGTCGCGCCACAAGACATCCTCTACCTGATTTTTGTGATCTTCACGCTGGTTAGCACGTAGGGACCAAAAGAGATTCCTCGTCCCAAACCGCTCGAGAGCGTGCTTGAAGTGATGTGGCGCACTTCGAAAACCTTTGGTTCCGATATTACGACGACCCCGGTGATGCAACTATCAACCATCGTGGCACTCCCACCCGGAATGGCTCCGTCACTACCATAAAGGTCGGTCGTACCATCGGTCTTATTGTACCAAACCGCGGTGTGGCTGCCGGCCGAGTGGGCCGGCGCGCGCGCCTCAATCAGAAAAGTTCCCGCAGGGAGCGTGATCTGATTTGAAATCAACGAAGCTCCAGTGATGCTGTTGTAGTTGACCGTGTTCAAAGCTCGCGTCACCCAAGTGCCGGCCACCGATGCTTCTGCCCCGCCTGCGGGCACGACGTTTTGTACGATCATCAAGCCAACCGCGACACTCGCTGACAGTTGCGTTGTCGCATCAGGAAATCTGAGTCCGCCCCGCCTCGACTCGATGACGCCGTCTACGCTGAGTTTCGATGTCGGATTTGTCGTTCCGATACCGACTTGACCTGTCGCCGAGATCGTCACGTGGCTGAT
>CAJYIL010000596.1 GCA_913774795.1 Pseudobdellovibrionaceae bacterium | reverse complement strand
TCTTTTTCGTCGAAAAGAACCATGAGCTCTTTCGAATCCGAGTCGTAAGCGACCGCCTCCGGTGAATGACCAGGATAATCTCCGATCTTCTCAAGAGTCTTCGTAGCCATGTTCATCGACCACAAGCGACCCATTTTTTCTGGCTGCTTCGTCGATGTCGCGATGATGAGCTTATTCCCGATCTTCGTCATTTCGCTGATGCGAAGTTTGCCATTTTCGATCGGGAACGAAATGGTTTGATCGACTTTAAAGTCGCTCGCCGCAATCATTTTCAAATCGATCAACTTTTGCATCGGTCCAAGATCCAGAACAACGCTCGAGTTGTCCTTCAAAAGTGGCTTCTTCAAGCCCACTTTCAAATGGCCGTTCTCCAGGTAGCTCGCTTCGATCTCAATATCTTTCGCGAACTTCTTACGAATCGAGTCGATCTTTTCGTCGCTCGATACTTCGATCGCCGAAAGAATCAAAGGACGTAGCTCAACCATACCATCGACCGCGAACTCAACGCCTGTGCGCTTTAAGCGGATCAACAAGTTGCGGGTCGCGACGATCTCGCCTTTTTTGTTCGGTGATTGCGAAGCCAAGAGATAAACGACGCCTTTGTCATCTAGAAGAACCGACTCGATGTCGTGCAGTTCTTTAATCCCGGCGATCCGTACGACCTGCGTGTCAACGACGCCGTCTTTACCCATCAGGAACAACATCGGCGAATGGTCTTTGTCCGTGTCATCGCTCGCGACGAGGAATTTTTTAAGATCTTTGAGGTAGACCGCGCCCGACGGTTCAAACGACGAAGCCGTTCGGATCGAAGGGGGTACCTGAATCATCTGCGGCATCGTTTGCTTTTCGATCGCCACTGGTTTTTTCTCGGCCGCGCGCGCGATCGGGAACGAAATCTGGAGGAATGGATGAGAGACCTCGACCTTTTCACCGAGCAAGAACGGATTCTCTTTTGGGATTTCGATCGTCAGCTCGCGGCCCCACATTTTGGTGGTTTGAACGCGGCCGATGCGAAGCGGGAGCTCAACGATGCGAGAGCCCATCGAAATCACGCGCCCCTGAACTTCGCGGCTCGTATCGCTTAACGAGAAGACATTGACCGTCTGGCCAACCGACACATGCGTCTGCAAAGACTCGTGGATGAAAGCGTCGATGTAAGTAGGGCTCGCTGGTGAAACCGACATCAGAGGTTCGTACGGCTTGACCGTCTCTCCCTTTTTAAAGTTTGTCTGCCCGATCACCCCATCAAAAGGAGCGAAGACATAAAGACTTCTCTGCCGGCTTTCGAGCACACCGATTTGATCTTGGAGATTTTGGATTTCGGTCGCCAGAGGGTCTGATGATGGATCGACTTCGACCGACTTCACATGAAGACTGCCGAGCTGACCCATTTCTGAGACCATGCGGCGTTCCGCGTTTAACTTGTTCAACAAGGCGCGAGTTTCTTGGAGTTTGAGTTCGAGGTCCGGTTGTTCGACCTGCGCGATCAACTCGCCTTTTTTAACCGACTGTCCCGGAAGAACGTTGATCGAAAGGACGTTGACTGGAAAGTCGAAGTTCACCAAAGACTCACGAGCATCGGCGATACCAACAAATGTCGTCGTATTCACGCCCGAGCGCAGCCCCAGTGCCAGCACGATACAAACGCAAGCCAACCACGCGATCGACAAACGCCGGTTTTCAGGCGCAACGATCAGCGCCCAGCTTTCCTTCAATTTTTCAGTGATTTCTGATGGGCGAGGTCTCTGAACCATCTCACACCTCAAATGTCGTGTCTTGGAGCATGAGGTTCACACCTTTCATGCCCGGGACCGCTTGAAGATCATTAATGAAATGCTCGTACGTGCGATTTTTGCGAAGCTTCACCTGATACGAATAATCGAGGCGATTGCCTTGCGCGACTTCGCGCAAGGTGATGAGAGCGAACGCTTTGCAGTTATCAGACATCAACTTTTCGAGCTGCTCGTTTGTTTTGTAGTCCATCGCCATGTTGAAGCGAAGAAGGCCATCGTATTGGTTCGATTGACCGAACGGAGTGTGTGAAATCACAAACGCCGAAGCGATAAATCCAAGGCAACCGACTACGCCTATCGAATAAGAGTGAACCCCGCACGCGACTCCCATCGCGAGTGATGCGAATAAGAAGAACATGTCGCGAGGATCTTTGAGCGACGAACGAAAGCGAAGAAGGGAGATCGCGCCGACCATGCCGATCCCGCGCGCGAGATTGTCACCCACGGCTTGCATCGCGATCGCGGTGACAACCGGGCATAAAACGAGACAGTGGATGAAGTTGCGCGAGTAAGAGAGCCCCTGAAACGTACGGACATACACGACCGCAATCACGGTGCCTAAAATGAACGCGAGAGCAAGTGCGTAGCAAATGCTAATGAAACTCGGATTCGCAGTCGTCGTAGTGAGCGCATTGATATCTAACATCGGACCGCTGTCATAGCCCGATACGCCTCAGAATTCCTGACCGATTGTTAACAAACGCGGCGATTGCAAAAATTGGCGGTCGAAATTTTCAATTCGCTGAAAACTCGCTAGACATCTTCGGGGCCCATCAGACCCGACGCGAGCTCCCCGGATCTGCTCCAAATTCCGCCTCAGGATGAGACACCTGGATTCAACCAGTTGATGAAGTCTTCACACGGGCGGCGAAGCGGCGTCACACCACGGGCGCATCTTGAGGACATCAAGACAAACCGTCGAAAAGACGAAATAAGGAGTCTGCACATGAAACTGTTCGCATCATCCCTCGTTCTCTCGTCGCTTCTGATGACTGGCACCGCTTTCGCTCAAGAAACAGCGGTCACGCAGGAACAAAAGCAGGAACTCAAGAAGGACAACCAAGAAGTTCGCGAAGCAAAAGAAAAGCTCGTGAAAGACAAAGAAGCTGGAGCGTCGAAAGACCAACTCAAAGCCGACCGCAAAGAACTCAAGAAAGCTCGTCACGCACGTCGCGAGATGAAGAAAAAAATCGAAGCTGAAAAGCAGTAATCTTCGCTGCACCGCAACGGCGCATCTCGGCATGAAGTGATCTCCGAGATGCGCTTAATCTGATCTCCGAATGAACTCATACATCCCGCTCTCTCGCGCCCTTGTCCCTAAAGTCTCGGCTATCCAAGAATTCGCAATCAAAATTTTGCCCTATTGGGTCGCTGCGACTCTCACGGCTCTCGCATCCTACGGCTTTGCAAAAGCGTTCTCGTACTCCGAGCACATCGCAGCTCAGTGGTCGACTCTCAATCCCGTCTACGCGTTCGCGATCATACCGATCGGTCTTTGCGCGTCGTTCGCCCTCACCTACTTCATTTCTCCACAAGCGAGCGGAAGCGGAATTCCCCAGCTGATCGCCTCGCTCGAAGTTGCGGATAAAGATCCGACGTTCGTCGATCGCTTGCTTGGATGGCGCGTTTTGTTCGTCAAGTTTCTCGCAACCTGTGTCACGGTCATTGGCGGAGGGGTGAGTGGCCGTGAAGGCCCGATGTTACAAATCTCGGGCGCAATCTTTCGCCTGACCCAAAAGTACTGGCCGAAATCGAAATTCACGATCGATCCTCAATCGATGATTCTCGCCGGCGGAGCAGCGGGCCTCGCATCGGCTTTCAACACGCCGATCGGCGGCGTGATCTTCGCGATCGAAGAACTCGCGAAAGTTCACATCTCGCGCATTCGCACGTCAGTCTTTCATGCCGTCATCATCGCCGGTCTTTTGACCCAAGCCTTGATGGGCAACTATATCTACCTTTCGCGTCTTTCGCTTGAACAATACAGTTTGAAATCAGCGTTCGTCTTAGCGTTTGCCGCGGCCGGCATCGGAATGATCGGCGCCGCGTTTGGCTCAATGATCGTGAAAGCGAACGATCTTCGTGCCGCCTTAAGTTTGCGAAATCGGTTTTTGATGACCGTCGCGTGCGGTCTTGTTGTCGCGACTCTTTTCTACTTCACGAGTTCAGACTCATTGGGCTCAGGTCGCGAACTGATTCAACGCCTTATGGAACATCCCGAGAAGCCAGTCGGGCCCGAACTGGGAATCGCGCGCGTTATCGGTAACTACTTCACCTATATCGGCGGAGTCGTGGGAGGCATCTTTGCTCCGTCACTCGCCTCGGGCGCGGCCTTCGGCGCTTGGCTGAGTCAATACGTCGTCGGTGCGAACCCCGAGGTCTGGATTTTGGGAGGAATGGTCGCATTCCTCACTGGAGTGACACGCACACCTTTTACGTCGTTAGTTCTCGTTCTCGAGATGACCGACTCTCACGGAATTATCTTGGATCTCATGTTGGCGGCCATTCTTGCACAAGGTGCGGCGAGACTCGTCGATCCTGTTTCCTTTTACGAACACATGGCTCATCGTATTGTTTCTGCGCACAAAGGCCTGAAACACAGCCCAGAAACACAACCAGGAGCCTCATCTTGAAAAACCTGTTTAATATCGCGGCGGTCACTCTCACGATCGCGACTGCCGCTTGCACGACAAAACCGACAGCGACGGAAACGGCACCGGCGGCCGCCGCGACGCCAGCGCCAACGCCCACTCCGGCGCCCATGACGGACGCTGAAAAAGAACAAGCGGCCGTCGTTCTTCCGAAGACGATTCAAGCGGCCGTCAATTCCTCATATCGTACGGCCGAAAACGCAAATCGCGATCGCTACCGTCACCCGCTCGAAACCCTCAACTTCTTCGGCATTCAACCAAAGATGACCGTGGTCGAGATTTCGCCGGGCGCGGGTTGGTACACCGAGATCCTCGCTCCGTTTCTTGCTCGACAAGGACAATACATCGGTGCTTTTCCACCGGCCGGTGAAAATCAGTCGATGAACGAAATGACCGCAAAAGTTTTGGCGTGGTTGAAATCGCATCGAGAGTTCGAAGGTCATTCGACTGTCGTCGACTTCAACCCACCTGATCAGCTCGAGCTTGCAAAGCCGGGCACCGCTGACATGGTCGTCACCTTCAGAAACGTGCACAACTGGATGAAAGCCGGCACGCAAGACGCAGTCTTCGCCGCCTTCTTCAAAGCGTTGAAGCCCGGCGGAATCCTCGGGATCGAAGAACACCGCGCCGACCCGAAAGCACCTGCAGACGCGACCGCTTCGAGCGGTTATGTTCCTGAGAAAGACGTGATCGCGCTTGCGAAAAAAGCGGGCTTCCGCCTGGTTGCGAAGTCTGAGATCAACGCGAACAAAAAGGATACGAAAGATCACCCGTCAGGCGTCTGGACGTTGCCTCCGACTCTTCGATTGAAAGATCAAGACCGCGAGAAGTATCTCGCGATCGGCGAGAGCGACCGCATGACTTTGAAGTTCGTAAAACCGAAGAAATAATCAGCTCGCGTGGAAATCGAAAAACGGTTCAAGTGCCCGCACTGTCATGAACGCATCTCAATGCTCCTGGATTGCTCCGAAGACGGAGTTCAAGAGTACATCGAGGACTGTGAAGTGTGCTGCCAACCGATCCAGATTCAGTACGAGGCGCGTGATCAGCGCCTCGTCTCCTTCAACAGTGGACCTGCTTACTGAGCAGTCGTGAATCCCGGAATTTCGACGTGGACCCTCACGTCATCGGCGACGGTGATTCCCATGTACTTCGGGACACCTACGGGATAATCGCTCAACTTGAATGAAAAATCCGCGGTCGCCGGCATCGAATTCGCGCTCGCGATTTTCACAACACCGCTCACGGGCTTTTCCACATCCTTGAGTTTCAATTGGCCCGTGAACTTCGCTTCAGCCGCTTGGCCGGGTTTGAATCCGGCAGGTAACTCGACTTTCTCGAGCGTTAAAAACGCTTTTGGGTATTTCGCGGTCTCGAGATATTTTTCTTTCATGTGTTCAG
>CAJYIL010000595.1 GCA_913774795.1 Pseudobdellovibrionaceae bacterium | reverse complement strand
ACGTCGATATCGACAGCGTTCACATGCTTTAAACGCGACCTAAGACGAGACGCTCAAGGGCTCAATTTTCTGTTACCATTGAGGGATGTCCGACGTTCACGTTTCAACCGACAACACAGAAGGGATCATCTCGTGTCCCTACTGTCATGACACTGTTCCGTCGCTCGTCGCGATCGAAGCAGGCATGAAGTTGCGCTTGCAACAGAACGCGAAAGTCTCAACCGTCCCCGAGCGCGTTTGCGAAGGTTGCTACGGCATGCTCGCGAAGCTCGTCTCAAAGGGTGCGGCCCTTCGAGCCGAAGCCGCGGCTAAAGAACAAAATCGTTTGATGCTTTGGCGAAACCGCGTGAGCCTGATCAAACAAGCGAAACTCAATCTGGCTCAGAAAAACTTCGCCGAAGCTGCTGTCTCATTTGAAAAATATCTGCGCGTTCTCGAAATCGTCCACGATCTGAAACCGGGCGGATTAAAACCAGAGCTTTTCCGTGGTGCCGCGAAATCTCAAGAGCTCACGGTGATCACGTCGGTTTATTGGGATCTCATGCGTGTTTACGACTCGTCTTCGAACTACGCAGATCGCCAGATGAAAGCGGCCGAGAAGCTCGCAGAATTTGCACGCTTCACTCCGATCTATGGCCACATCATGCGAAAAGCCGAATCGCAAGTTCGCGTCGCGAAGAATCAAGCGGCGTTTAAGCACTTCCTGAAAACGTCGAACGCGAAGCGCCCGCGCTGTTTCATCGCAACGAGCGCGTTCGACAGTTATACCGACGACACCGTGATCGCTCTTTGCCGCCTGCGTGACGAGCGTTTAAAGCGGTCGCACCTGGGTCGCCATTTTGTTTACGTCTACTACCGTGTGAGCCCCGCTCTCGCGCGTACTCTGGATCGCCACGAAAGCCTGAAACCCGCAGCCCGCCTGATTTTGAGGCAAGCGGCGCGACTTTGTGGAGTCCGCGGGGCGAAATAGTCTTGATCCGCCGCCCAAAGTCCTGCCATCCTCCAAAGACAGATGGCACAGAGCAAAATCAGCAAGACACACGAGTACGACAGCATCGTCATCGGCGCAGGCCTCGCAGGCCTTATCGCCGCCAACCAACTTGAGCACACGGGCCGCAAAGTCGCGCTCATCGAGGCTCTCGACGTTTTGGGCGGCACTTCACGTCCTGTTCAATCACCTGCTGGCACCATCGATCACTCGCTGAAATTCTTCCCGGAGACCGAGGATTCTGAATCCACGTTCGCGTGGCTTGAGAGCGTTCTTGGTCAGCCGATCGAGCGCGAGATCATCGAAGCTCCTCCTGTCACGTACGACGAAGGTAAATTTAAACCGTTCGTTGGTTTCGGTGATCAAAAACTCGAGACCGCAAACGAAGTCAGCGCGTACGCAAAAGCTCGCTTCTACAAACTGGCCTCGTCTCCGAAAGACTGGATCCCTCGCTTGATCGAAACATTCACCGGCACGGTGATGACTCAATCTTACGTGACTAAGATGACGGTCGACGACGACTTCGTGATCGAGATTTTGGTCAACGGAGCAAAACGGTTGTCGGCGCGCGAAGTGATCTTCGCCGCGACTCCACAGCAGCTCACAAAACTTTTGCCGGAGTCACACCTCACGACGAAGCTTCGTCAGCGCTTGCTCAAAGGCGAATTCTTCACGTCGATCAATCTCGATCTCGTGCATGCGGCTCCGGTCACTGACTCATCGGCTATTCACATCTTAAAAGGCGCGAACGAAGAACCTTCGGTCGGGATGTTCTTCACTCCGGTCACCACCGACGACGGTCGCACGCTCCAAGTTTCGCAGTGGACAACACTTGTTCCGCGCGACATCACCGATGATTCTGAAGTCACGGCGAGCGCGTTGAAACAAATCAAGCGCCAAGTGAAACGCGCTTATGAAAACTCCCTCGAGGGATTGGTGAAAGAGCGCATCGCGGTCTCGCCCACCTCGCACGGTGATCTCACCGGCATCTTGGGTGAAGACGGTCGTTGGCCAAAAGTGCAAAACCTTTGGCTCGTCACGAGCTTTCAGGACGCTGAGAAAAACATGATGGGCATGCTCCGCCAAGCGCGCCGAACACTCGCGGGCCTCGTCGGCGAACCGGCTGAAGCCATTTCGCACGACACCGACCTTCATGAAGAAGGTCCTGCGGTGACGATGTAACAGGTCGTATGCTCTCTCACGATCGCTCGATCGCCACCTTTCGACCTTCGAACATCGTGATTTGGATGACTATGGCGTTTCAAGGCGGCTACCTTAATATGGTCGCCTTGATGTCCTGCGGAAAATTTGTTTCTCACCTCACTAGGTACGCAACGCTTCTTCCTAAGTTTGTTGTCTCAGAGAACACAGTTGAATTTTCTCTTTGTCTTTTTATCCCCGCCGCCTTCGTCACGGGCGCGATTTTCAGCGCATTTCTTGTCGACTCTCGGCTGATTCGAGAGCGCAGCCCGAAGTATTGGGTCGCTTTCGGCTCCATGTCGTTGTGTCTTGCGGGCTTATTGGGTTTAGGTCTCCGAGGCGCTTTCGGAACTTTTGGCGAAGGACTCATCGAAGCCCACGACTTCTTATTTCTGTCAGCTCTCGCGTTCATCTGCGGACTCCAGAACGCAAGTATTACGAGCATTTCGGGCTCGATTATCAGAACGACGCATCTAAGCGGAATTGCTACTGATCTCGGGATCGGCATCGTCCGACTCTGGACGCTCAAAATCTCCCGTCCCGACTCCGTGCCGAGCTTCATTCAAATCTGATGAGAGTTGGCCTCATCACCTTTTTCGTCATGGGCGCTTTTATCAGCTACTTAGCCTGCGAGCGTTGGGGATACACCAGCTTGTCGGTACCGCTTATCTCCACCAGCCTCTTATTTCTTGTTCTTTATCTGCGAGACATGGCGGGACCGAAACCGCGTCCTGAAGATCGCAACTAGGACTTGCTCGCTGCGGCAGCCCGGTGATAGACCTCAAGGACTTTCGTAGAAAGTAACAACCCGACCGACGCTCGTTTTGAGCTAGCGGCGGGAAATTCACACTTCTCGAACTCCATTGGTCCTGCACCGCCCTTAAAAAGGCAAAGCGGGGTGGTCTTCAGGTGGCTCTTAGCCATGCACTTGAAGGTCAGATCGAGAAGGCGGCGGTTCTGCTCCAGGCGACATTCGGTTGCCAAAAAGCAGGTCCGACAAACCAATACAGGGGGTACTCCATGGCT
>CAJYIL010000594.1 GCA_913774795.1 Pseudobdellovibrionaceae bacterium | reverse complement strand
AAGACGAGAACAAGCGCGCTCAAGACGAAGTTCAAAAGCTCACTGACTCGTACATCGAAAAGGCCGACAAGCTTTCGGCTGAAAAAGAAAAAGAGATCATGACGATCTGATGGCGCCAGCTTCCTTTGGGGGCTCTCGTCTCCCTTCGCATGTTGCGATCATCATGGACGGCAATGGCCGCTGGGCCGAGATGCGTGGTCGCGACCGCGCCTTCGGTCATTTGCGTGGCGCACGAATCGCCAAGCAAACGATCGAAACATGCGCAGGTTTAGGTCTCGATCAACTCACGCTGTATGCCTTCTCGACAGAGAACTGGAAACGACCGCGCGCAGAAGTTTCGTTTCTGATGCTTTTGCTGGGTCGTCACATGCGCAAAGAGAGACTCAATCTCGTTCGCAACAATATTCGCTTCTCGGTGATCGGAGATGTCTCTCGGCTCCCCGCACCGGTTCTCGAAGAAGTTGAGAAGACGATGGCGGCGACAAGTGCGTGCACAGGAATGTCGCTCACGTTCGCGCTTTCGTACGGCGGACGCCAAGAGATCGCTAACGCCGCCAAAGCTCTCGCGCTCGATGTTGCCGCCGGCCGCATGAGCGCCGACGACATTACCGAAGAGGCGCTCTCTTCAAAACTCCAGACGTCTCACATGCCTGATCCGGATTTGATCATTCGCACCAGCGGTGAATTTAGACTTTCGAATTTCATGCTCTGGCAGGCGGCTTACAGCGAGCTTTATGTCACAGAGACGATGTGGCCAGACTTCGAAAAAGCCGAACTTTTGAAAGCGTTCGAACACTTCGCAAAACGAGAGCGTCGATTCGGCTGCACGAAAGCGCAACTTGAAGCCGGCACCACGGCTGACGAAGTGACTCCATGATCGTTCGCGTGATTTCGGCTCTCGTCGCTGCCGCTCTTCTCATCGGCACGGCCGTGATATTCAAGACAATCGGTGTCTTCGCCATTTCAGCGCTCGTCGTTCTGGGCTGCATCTTCGAGTTCACAAAACTCACGCTCTTCAAGGGTGAAGCCCCCCTCCACGTCTGCATCAACTTCGGGATCCTAGCGGTCGTGACTTTTTTGACGACCGCGATGCGGCCCGATCTCGCGGCGTTTGTCGCTTCACTTTGCGCGATCATTCTTCTCGCCATGCTCGTGGTGATCGTTCGGAGGTCGAACGATCTCGGACAAGCCTTTAAGCTTGCAAGCGCAGCTCTCGTCGGAATTTTCTACGTCGGGCTTTTTCCCGGCCTCGCACTCTCGCTTCTCGGTCTCGCCAACGGGCTGATGCTTTTCATCGGTCTTCTTGCGATCGTATTTGCGGGAGATACATTCGCGTATTTCTTCGGTCGCTTTCTCGGCCGCCGCAAACTTCTCGAATCAGTCTCACCGAAGAAAACGATCGAAGGATCGCTCGGTGGACTCCTGGGTTCAGCGCTCGTCGGCTTCTGCCTTCAGCACTTCTTCATGCCTGAACTTCCCGCGGTCGAAATGACACTCATCGCAGCGGTCAGCGGCGCGTTCGGACAAGTCGGCGATCTCTTCGAATCGCTGATCAAACGCTTGGCTGAAGTCAAAGACTCCGGGCGCATCATGCCCGGTCACGGCGGCTTTCTCGATCGCCTCGATGGCGTTCTTTTCGCCGCTCCTGTCTTCGCCGTTCTTCTTCGTTTCTTCGCCTAAACGCGCACGTCGGTTGCAAAGAAATCGGTGAATCCGAAAGGAACACTGAACTATGCATAAATTCATTCTCGCACTGCGAAATTCGCTTCAGCCCGTAATTTCGAAAATCGTTTTTACATCGTTCGTAGCCGTTCTCGCATCGAGTTCGATCGCGTCGGCTTCTGCGACGACCGATGTCGCGGACCTTCTTGAGTCGAACTTCAGAAGTTCGATGTATGTCGAAACCCGCTGTCACGAAAACATCCGCCGTTTGATTCGCGCAGCCTCTGATGCCGGAATCGACCTCAACGGCTTTTCGTACGTCGAAGTTCACAGCAACTTCACCGCTCCGTATCTTGAGGGTTTCCGCGCCTACGAAACTTTGAACCGCTGGGGCGCACAAACATCCAAGAACTGGTATTTCCACGTCATCCTGCTTTCGCCAGAAGGCCTGGTCTACGACTTTGACTTCGGCTTGAACCCAACAGGCCCAACGATCTTGCCCGCGCGCGAGTACTTCGAAAGACAGTTCTTCCCCGCTTCGATTCCCTACAAAGATTTTTACGATGCCGTTCGTCGCCGTCCTGATTTCCGGGACAAGGTTCTCGACGGTCTGGAGCTCCAGATTCATCCAGCCGCCAGCGTTCTCGGGGGTTCGCCGGAGAAGACCGATCGCATCACGCTCCGCCAGTTCCTCGCGCTTTAAGCTGTCATTTGACTTCATTTCATAGGCGCCATTCAGGCGTTGAGTTCGCTCTCCGCCTCTACTAAACCCATTTAATCGGTTTTGGAGGGGGTTTTTTTATGCGTTTCGCACTGATCGCGTTCGGGCTTGCGGTTTTCTTTTCTGGCGCATCTGCTCAGGCTCAACAAATTCCGGCCAACTGTCAGTTTCAGGTCAACCCACATAGCTACGCGTGCACACGTTGGACATTTGATGGCAATCAGATGTTCCCGCTCCTGCCGATCGACTTCGCCAATATCAATGGCACGTGGCGCCCGATCACCTTCGTCGATCCCGCCTTTGAAAATGACGGGCCTGAGTTCGCGATGTTTGTCGATGAACAGCGACCGACAGTCCCCATGGGCGTTCTCGACAAAGCGACAAACCGTGATTTGGGAGACCTCGTGATCGACTCGGCCGGCGCGTCGCAAATGAATTGGCGTGGAGTCAGAATGGATTCAACGCCTGGTTCGATGCGGATCACGGATCGATGGTCGGTGCAGTTCGTCTTCAGCGAACCGCCTTACACACATTCCTTCACGTGCCGAGATTTCAATCGCAACAGAAACCAGCACCTCTTGTGCTCATGGGACATTTTGATGCCTCAGCGCGTAGGCTGGCAGCATAAGGGATTCTTCGGTTACCTGCGCTAAACGCAGAGCGCGATGGTCTAGGCCGTTGGCCTAGATCGAAACGGCGCGTTCTCGTTTTGAGACGGCGCGACGTTCACCCTCCGTTGGACCAATCTATCGAAAAATAGATAGCTCCCCCACGTGGGCCGACTACAATAGAAGACCTATGACAATGATCTCAGGTCTGCTTCAAAGCGCCGTCGAAAGTATCGTTCCATTAGTCGTTCTCCTTGGACTTTTAATCTTCGTACACGAGATGGGTCACTTCCTGGTCGCGAAGTATTTCAAAGTTCGCGTTGAAGTTTTCTCCCTCGGATTCGGACCTAAACTTTTTAAGTTTAAGCGCGGTGACACGACTTACGCGCTCTCGGCGATCCCGCTTGGCGGCTACGTCAAGATGTTCGGCGATGATCCGACCGCGCAGATCGAAACATCGGAGCAACGTTATTCGTTCACTCATAAACCGGTGAGTCAGCGTTTTGCGATCGTGCTTGCAGGGCCGATCGTGAATTTCCTTTTTGCGATCGTTCTCTTCGCGGTTATCGCGACGATGGGTGAGCAAGCTCTCGCTCCGAAAGTCGGCGACGTCGATCCGAAGACGGCGGCTTACGCGCAAGGATTCCGTCCTGGTGATGAAGTTCTCTCGGTCGCAGGTGAGCCCGTCACGACCTGGGAAGAGATGAATTCGAAGTTTCAAGCCAGCGGCGACCGCACGGTCGCGGTCGACGTGAAACATGGCGCCGACAAAGCCACTCTCCAAATCACTCCAAAACTCACGGCGAACAAAAACCCGTTGAGCTGGGATCGCTCAATCGGCGAAGTCGAAGGCCTTTCGGCGTCTTCGAAATCAACATTTGTTGGCGTGATGGATCCGGCTTCGGTGGCTGGCAAAGCCGGTTTAAAATCTGGCGATCACGTTAAAAAGGTCAACGGTCAAGAGGTCACCATGTGGCGCGATCTCCTGGCGTCGGTGGACGCTAGCGTGGCTGCCGGCAAACCTCTCGCGTTCGAAGTTGAACGCGGACTGCTCGATGAGAAAACGGCCGAGAAGCCTGAAACCGCGGCCGCAACGCTTGATGTGGCAGCGGCGAAGGGAAAAACCGGAGAAGCGGCTTTGAAAGCTCTCGGGATCGAATATCCGCAACTTTATTTGGCAGCCGCATCTAAGGATGCTCCGGCAGCGAAAGCGGGTCTTCGTGCGGGCGATCGTATTGTCTCGATCGACGGCGTGAAGGTCGAATCGTTCGAACAGATCGCGACAATCATTCGCGGCTACGGCGACAAACTTCCCAAAGAAGCACAAAGCTCCGGTGGATTGTTCTCATCGAAACCAGAAATTGCCTCTGCTCCTCTCAACGTCGTCTTCTCACGTGACGGTGTCGAAAAGACAGCGGCACTTGTTCCGCTCGTAAAAAAGCGCATGGACGTGAACGGCAATGAAGAGCGTCGTTACGAGATCGGCATCAGCCCTCTGATCGTTGATGCGATGCCGGCCACCGTGACCCTCGATTTCAAGAATCCGATCTCGGTTGTGGGTCGCGGAATTGAGCAAACGGTCAAATGGACCAGTATGACGATTCTCTCGTTCGTTCGCTTGTTTCAGGGAGAAGTATCGCCGAAGAACGTCGGCGGGTTCTTCTCGATCGGCGCGATGGCGAAGAAGTCTTGGCAGATTGGGGCTCCGCAATTCCTTCACGTGATGGCGATCATCTCGATCAATTTGTTCGTGTTGAACTTGCTCCCCGTTCCGGTTCTCGACGGTGGGCACCTTGTGTTCTACACAATCGAAGCGATTAAGGGCGCGCCGCTCTCGATGCGCAAAATGGAAATCGCTCAGCAAGTCGGACTCGTTCTCTTACTCGGACTCATGGTCTTCGCGCTCTTCAACGACGCGACCCGAATGTTCTTTAACTGATGATTCTTCTCGCCTTCGACACTTCAACCGCACAAGGTTCAGTGGCTCTTCTCGAAGGCGAGCGTGTTCTCTCAGAGCGCGTTTGGCGACGCGCTCAATCTCACTCCGAATATCTCACCGCAGAAATCGAAGAGGCCTTGCGTGAAGCGGGCCTGAAGGCCGCCGACGTGGGCGCGCTCGCGGTCGGTCAAGGACCAGGCAGCTTCACCGGCATCCGTGTCGCGATCAATGCGGCACGCGCGCTCGGTTATGCTCTTAAGAGGCCTGTCTTCGTTCGCGATACGAGCGCCATCCTCGTTGAGCCGATCACGCGCGACGAACCTGTCCTGGCCTTAATCAACGCTCAGAAGAATTCGTTTTTCGTATCGACATTCGTGCGCGGAGAGACGTCCCATGCGCCGAGCGGATGGCGACGTACACGGGCCCTTGAGTTCATGACTTTAGAAGAAGTCGAGCGTCTGCTGGTCGGAGGTCCTCATCTAACGGTCGGTGACGGCGTCGAGCTCGCCCAACTCGACCTCCGACCCGAGACTAAACTGAATCTAGTTAGAGATGCGGCGATTTCGGATTTTCCGCTCGCCTCAAGTCTTGGCCGGTTGACATTTTCTCAGCAAGTTCAGCATCCGCCCTTGGACTGGAACGCCGTGCAACCCCTTTATATCAGGGCCTCGGGCGCCGAAGAGAAGCTTCGAGAGGGCTCGAAAAACTGAGCAAGAACGCTCGGTTTCAAATCCCCTCGAAGAGTGAGCAGATGTCAGACCTTCAGGGCTATTCAACAAAGAACGTCTTCCGCACAGGTCCGCAAATGCCGAACACCATTTGGGCCGTAGGCGGCGGAAAAGGTGGAATCGGCAAGAGCTTCATCAGTTCATCACTCGCGATGTGCCTTACGCGCATGGGTAAGTCGGTAACGCTCGTCGATCTCGATCTCGGCTCGGCCAACTTGCACACATGTCTCGGCATCAAAATTCCGAACGAATCGCTGAGTGATTTCGTCAGCGGTCGCGTCGACGATCTCTCGAAGATCGCAGTGTCGACAGAGATTCCGGGTCTCCAATTTATCTCGGGCTTTAACGACGCTCTTAACATCGCGGACTTGAACGCGGATGTGAAATCACGTTTGATCACCGCCCTTCGAAACATCCAAACGCCTTATGTGATTTTGGATCTGGGTGCGGGCACGTCTGAAAACACACTCGATTTTTTCCTGGCTGCCGATCAAAAGATCGTCGCGGTGACACCG
Source organism: Pseudobdellovibrionaceae bacterium (assembly GCA_913774795.1). Taxonomy (GTDB): domain Bacteria; phylum Bdellovibrionota; class Bdellovibrionia; order Bdellovibrionales; family JAMPXM01; genus CAJYOV01. Next base: position 356 of record CAJYIL010000594.1, on the reverse strand, counting down.
GAACCAACGTCGATCGAAAACGCCTATCGCTTCATGAAGTCGGCCTTCTATCGCCGTCTTCGCCAAGCGGAAGGCGAGCTCGGCATTCAAGCATTGATCGAAGCCGCGATGGACACTCGCAACCAGCACGGTATTCGCTCACCGGCTGATTTGATTCGCCATATCGCGACGGTCAACCCAGAGGCTGGTCTTCGTCTGCAGACGAAAATCTCCGACTTCAATCTACAGCTCTTGCTCAACCAAGTCCGCACTCGTGAAGACATCGAGATCGGGACTTCGATGAAGTCGGTCTGCCGCAAGTACTTCGGAATCGAATCGAATTACCTAGGTTACATCGACCACGATAATGCTGTGTG
>CAJYIL010000593.1 GCA_913774795.1 Pseudobdellovibrionaceae bacterium | reverse complement strand
TGCCATGTCCGACGCCCGCGAGAGCCCCCGCGGGAAGCGGATCGCCGTCGGGTCGCCGTCGGCGGCCGCGCGGTCGATCTCGGGCCCGCCGGGGTAGGGCAGCTGCAGCAGCCGTGCCACCTTGTCGAACGCTTCGCCGGCGGCATCGTCGATCGTTCGACCAAGCACGGTGTAATCGCCGAGTCCGTCGATGCGGTAGAGCGAGGTATGGCCACCGCTGATGGCGAGCGCGATGTAGGGATAAACGAAATCAGCAGGTGGCGCGTACTCGTCGTCTTTCAAAAACGGCGCGAGCAAGTGACCTTCGAGATGATTGACGCCGATGAACGGTTTACCGAGCGCAAGCGCGAGGGACTTCACCGCGACCAGTCCAACGAGGAGCGATCCGACGAGCCCGGGCTTTGAAGTGACGGCGAACGCGTCGACCTCGCCGAGCTCAAGGCCCGCTTTCTTCAGGCAGGCATCGACGAGCGGCATGAGGTGATGGGTGTGATTACGAGACGCGATTTCGGGCACGATGCCTCCGAACGCTTCGTGCTCGGAATTTTGGTGCGCCGAGAGGACGGAGCGTACGCGTCCCTCTTCGGTCACGACTGCGACCGAAGTATCGTCGCAGCTGGATTCAATCGCGAGAACTATTCTGAACAAGGTTACTTCTTTTTAAGCGCCTTCAGCTTGGCTTGGGCGCTCTTGGCTTCTTTGGATTTCGGAGCTTTTGCGATCACTTCATCGTAGAACGCGCGAGCTTCGTCAATCATTCCCATCTCCTGGAACGAAACGCCGATCTTGTAAGTCGCAGCCGCGAAGTGTTTACCCGACGGGTTTGCTTTTCTGTAGGCCTGGTAGTCGAGAATCGCGCCCTGGTAGCTCTTCTGATCGAACTTCGACTCGGCTGAAGAGAAAGGATCTTTGGCCGCCGACGCCGCCGCCGCATCCGAAGATCGACGTGATTCGAGCTGCGCTTTGAGAGCATCGATTTCGGCGTGAAGCGCTTTGAACTCTTCGCGGTAAGCTTTGTCGTTATCGGCGAGGCGCGCATCGAGAGCTTGCGACGCTTGAGTCGACTTGCCTTGTTGCTCTTGCGCCGATCGCTGAAGACGCGTCTCGAGAGCCTCGATGCGTCCGTTCGCGCGGCGAACATCTTCTTCAACGTCTGCGAAACGCGAATTCACATCGGCCGTCGTTTGCTGAAGATTCTGAACCTGTTTGCGCATCACCGTGCGCTCGTCTTCCTGCCTGACCTGCGAGCGCGTATCGAGCGTGCAACCTGAGATCAAGAGAAGAGCAACCCAAACCAGCTTTTTCATCACATATCTCCTGCGCTCTGACGCGCGATGCGAGCGGCATTCTCGGCCTTTTCGGCAGCGAGCTTCGCCTCTTTAAACTGCGCTTGGGCTTCGTCGTAGTGACGATCTTTGTACGCGCGTTGACCGAGGCGGTAAGCTTGCTCCGCATTGTACCAGAGAGCCGGCGCGTAGCGAAGAGCTTCGGCTTCTTTTGCGGATTCGTACGCGGCTCTTGCCATCGTGTACTCTTCGACCGGAACCGACGTCACACATCCACTGAGGCCCAAAAAGAGAAGGCCCGCCATCAGCGAGCCTTGGATCTTCGTCGTCTTCATGACCGACATTATTGAAGCGGAACGAAGTTCGCGCGACGGTTTTTCGAGTAAGCCGCTTCAGAATCACCCGATTGCAACGGCTTCTCTTCGCCGTAAGAAATGATCGTCATGCGCTTGGCATCGACGCCGAGACCTTCGAGGTACGACTTGACCGATTTTGCACGGCGCTCACCGAGTGAGAGGTTGTACTCAACCGAACCACGAGCGTCAGTGTGGCCTTCGATTTGAACCGTGTAAGCCGGGTTTGACTTGATCCACGATGCGTTTGCCGCAAGTTTTGTTTTTGCATCAGCTGTGAGAGTCGCTTTGTCGTAGTCGAAGAAAACGGTGCTTAGACCACGGATATTACCCGAATCCGAACCCATTGGGTCGGTGTTGATGCCCTTGTCTTCGATTTGCGGAGCTTCGTTGCCAGCGCCATTTGCTGAATCTGCGCCGTTCGAGTCTCTAACTGGTTTTTTAGCGCAACCGACTGCGAACGAAAGGGCGAGAACTGCGACGAGGGAAGTGAGCGAACGAGCTGTCATGTTTTACTCCTGACGACGACCAACTGTTGAGACTTTGACCGCCCGATTGTCTAAACGGCCAGGTGACTTTGTCAAACTTTTGCCCGCAAAATTCATGAGATGAAAACATTGATCGCACTCCTTCTCCTGGCGACTTCACTCACCGTTTGCGAAAGTACATTCGCAAGTGATCCGTCGATCGAATGGAAGACGATCGAAACTCCGCACTTCTCTCTGATTTTTGACTCAAGGCAACAGCGCGTGGCGCAAATCTACGCACTTAAAGCGGAGCAAGCGTTTGCGGCGACAGCCCCCACATTCGGTGTGTGGCCGGAAAAAACGGTCATCTATCTCGATGACTCCACCGACCTCGCCAACGGTTCGGCGACCCCGTGGCCTTACCCAACAATCAACGCGTATCCGGTTTTGCCGTTATCGAACGAAGTCGTCGGTTCATACGGCGATTGGGGTCTCGAGCTTCTTACGCACGAATACACGCATATCTTGAACTTTACTCCAGCCAACGGAGTCATGAAACCGCTTCGGTGGGTTTTCGGATCGATCATCGCACCAAACGTGCTTCTCCCCCGGTGGTACTCCGAAGGTCTCGCGGTCGAAATGGAAACCCGTTATTCAAAATACGGTCGTTTACGCTCATCGGGATTTTTGTCGATCGCCCGAGCGATGGCGGCCGAGGGAAAACTTCGCGACGAAGACATCGGTCGCATCAACGAGTCGATTCCCGATTTTCCCGGAGGAAACCGCCCCTACCTCATGGGCGCGTTGATCTGGGACGAGTTGACTCGCAAAGCCGGCGACAAAATCATCGGTGAGCTCAACACCGCTTACTCAAGACGCATTCCTTTTTTCTTGAATGCGCCTCTCAATGATCGCCTTGGTGTGAACTGGCGCGATGTCTTAAACGACGCTTACGACCGCGTCGAGAAACGCACGCTGGCCCAGATCGAAGTCATCAATGCAGCCGGCGAAATGAAAGAGCGGCTCGTGGCGCGCGAAGGTTATTATTCACGCTCACCTGCCGTCTCTCCGAACGGCGCGCATCTCGCCTTTATCTCGCAAACCGTCGATACTGATGACTTAGTCATGATCGCGCCTCGCAGTGGGGTCACGTTTGGTCGAGCAAAACGAGTCGCGGAAGGCATCGACGTCAATCGCGTCTCTTGGTTACCCGACTCATCTGGCTTCATCTACGACGCGATCGACACCGTAAACCGATATTACTCTTATTCGGATTTGTATCGTTGCGATCTCGATGGCGACCGCTGCCGGACAAAAAAACTGACACGCGCTCTTCGCGCTCGTGAACCGGTCGTGTCACCCGACGGTCGTGCCTTGGTCTACGTTCAGAATACGACTGGCTCCACTCGTCTCGTCGCCTCGCTCATCGACGGAACATCCGCGCGCGTTCTGTTCGAACCTCCGCTCCAAACTCGAGTTTCTTTTCCGACGTTTGTTTCTGCGGACGAACTCGTTTTTGCCCAGCGCCGTGCCGATGGCGTCGAAACCCTGCGCTACGTTCGGCTTAAAGAAAATCCATCTGGCGGTTTGATTTTCGCTTCGGCGCCGACCGAAATTTTAACCGAGTACGCTCCCGCGCGGCTTCCCTCGATGACGTCGCGTGGGCTCACGTTTGTCTCCGACAAATCGGGAGTTTCGAATCTTTATGTCGCCGACTCATCGCTCAAGTCAGCGCGAGCTCTTACGAACACCGTCTCGCGCGTTCTCGATGCAGCCGTGGATCAACAAACGGGCGATATACTTTACTCGCGCATCGAAGCGAGTGGGGCCGCGCTGTTTTCTGTGTCGGCAAACGATGCAGCAACGCTTCCGGCAACTCCGCCAACGGTCGCACCCTTGATCGACACCACTTATCCGGGCTGGACTGTTCCTGCGGTTCGCCCTCAGATGACCGTTGAAGATTATCATCCGTCGAAGTGGCTCCTTCCGCGCTACTGGTTTCCCTATGCGTATCTCTTGCCTGGAGGGATTTACGCGCAGGCTTCAACCTCCGGACAAGATCCCGTCGGTCGCCACTCCTACGGTCTCACCGCCGCTTACGACTCGCTCTCGAGAAAGCCCTCGGTCTTTGGCTCCTACGCCAACGCCACCTGGAAGTACGCGACGTTTCTCTTGGCCGGGCAAGACGTGACGGAGTATTTGTACTCATCTGGTTTACAAAGAAAGACGACGGCAGGCGCCGTGCAGTCCTCGTTCTTTTTGCCGAGTCTCCCCAACCGCTACCGAGGCATTCTGGGTTGGGAGTACTTGGCCACGGATGCGCAAAATTATCTGACGGTTCGAAATGGCGCCTCGCTCGGGCTTTCGTACACAAACGTGTCGCAACGCGGTTATCAAATTTCGCC
>CAJYIL010000592.1 GCA_913774795.1 Pseudobdellovibrionaceae bacterium | reverse complement strand
CACCGGCCTTTTTTTCCCGAACGAAGGCGGTAAAGGCGGAAAAACACCACGCATGCCGCGCATGAACGAGCTCATGCCGATGATGGTGATGAAATCGACCGAAGCGCGTCGTTTCGCGAAGTACACTTGGATGACGGCTGATCCGCGCTTCGACGGATGGCACGACGGACTCAAAGTGCCTTGGCGCAACGACAACTACTGTGCGACCGGCGGTTACGCATGCTGCACGCACTGGGTCGCCAACATCCCGATCGGAGATAAACTTGTAAAGGAATACTCGTTCCCGCCGAATTTTGAGAACCCGGGCGATCTTAAGCCCGTCAAGGCTCCACTCAAACCGTTTACTCCAGCAGCGGGCAAAGAAGACCTGGTCGAAATTTGGAAAGTGCCGGGACACCAACAACTGGCCGACGTGATTGGACAACATCAGTCCAATGTGCGCGGCGAGATGGCGAGCCCCGGCTCTCTGCAGATGGTGCTCTACGCTCGCACGAGTGCGGAGCGAGTGCCGGTCGTCTTCTGGATCACGGAGAATCACCGTGAGGCGATTCCCGCAAATCCACCGATCTTCAGTGAACCGATCCTCTAAACAGAATCAGCGACCGCGGAAGAAAAATAACCAAGCCAGGATACAGATAAAGCCTGGCACGCCTAAGAAATACATCAGGATCGGCACGCCGACGCGGCCGTTGACGTTGTCGATCGTTTCGCGAATGGCTGGCAATTTCATAATGCTCCCTTAAATATTAGTGCGTGAGATAAGCCGAACGAAGTTTCAAATACTTTGCACCGAGCTCACGACGCTCTGATGCGGTCGAATTCTGACGGAATTCAGGGAGCATTTCGTTTTCTTCTTCTTTGATGTGATGCTCGAGCATTTCGGCGAGGACTTTGACTTTCGCCATGAATAAGTCTTCGTCGGTCGTTGCCTTCAACTCGTTGACGAGTTGATCGGCAAGCGCGTGCTCGATGTCGCCTTCGAGACCTTCGACTTTCATGTCGTCTTGAGTCTTCAAACTCTTGTACCAAGTTTGCTCTTCAGGTTTCGCGTGCGCTTCGAGAGCCGCCGCAAGAAACGCAAACACGCCGCGTTTCTCCGTATAAGTACCTTCGCCTTTTAAGAGTGGAATCAAATCCTTCAACGCTTTGTGGTCTTCGAGAATCGCGTCGATGATGTCGATTTGGTCGGCGCGGCGGCTCGTAAAGCGTTCGCGAAGCTGAGACACGAAGGTTTCAGGCAACGCGGCCGAACCGGTCGGTGTCAGTGGATTTTGTTTTGTGGCCATGAGGCACCTCTCTTCCTTGGAGACACCGTAAAACTTTGTTTCTAAGGTTGAAATGGGCTCAGGCCAGATGTGGCCGGTTTAAAATAAAAAAGGCGCGACCGATGTCGCGCCTTTCAAAGGTTTGTAAAAACCTAAACTATTAGGTCGTGCGTTGAGGGTTCAACGACGCGCTTGCCCCCGTGCTTGAGCCTTTTACGCCGATGTCGACTTTCTCGACTTCTTTCAAGTAACGTTTCGTTGCGTCTGGGAGCACGTTCCACATGCGCCATGAGATCAAGATCGCGATCACCGTGAATGGGAACAAGAAGAGCGGCCAAGCGTTCCAGCCGGCCGACGAGATCAAGAAGCCGATCGTGATTTCCTGGAAGCTTGTCCCGATCTTCGAGAAGCCATCGGCGACACCCGTCGCTGTCGCGGCGCCGTTGCGACCACCGAAGTCGGCCGTCGCCGTACCCGAAAGAATCGAGTGAACCGAAATACAGCCGAGCATGATCAACATCGCCGCCATACCTGCGCCGAGCGGGCTTGTCGCTTGGAGCGAGAAGAAGATCACGACGACACAGACGAGCATCAAGACGTTACCCCAGAGAGCGACCGGCGCACGACGTGAGTGGAAGAAGCGATCTGACGCCCAACCTGCGAGGAAGCCGCCGCAGATACCGGCGATTGCGCCGTAAAGGCCCCAGTTGTCGTTGATGTTTTTAACGACCATCTCGGGGTGGTCATGACCGAACGAGCGGTACCACTTCATTGTTCCGTCGCGAAGGATGCCGGTACAGAATTCGATTGCACCGATGAGCAGAATCGTTTTGTTCGAGAGAACAGAGCGGATGGTGTCCCACCAGCCGTTGTAAGCCGCTTGTCCCGTGGATGCGTCGTGCGTTTCAAAAGCACCAAACTTCGCGTCTTCAGGTTTGTCTTTGACGAGAACCATGTCGAGAAGCGCCCAGACGACCATGAACCCGGCTGGGATGTAGAAGATGTACCAGTAAGCCGAGATCGATGAACCGTTAAGGCCAAACGCCGACAAGATGAATGTACGAAGTGTTCCGCCCTGATCGACTTTGTGCATGTCGACGGAGTTCGCGATCGCGAGTGTCCAGTCGAAAGCGAAGTAGACGCCAAGCGAGATGAGAGTGCCGAAGATCGCCGAGAAGGTGCCGCGCTCACGAACGTGGAACCAGAACGATTTTACTTTGATTGTCGAGATAGCGCCAAGCGACTGGAAGGACATGTTGATGACATAGAGAACCGTCAACACCGTGACGAGATTGAAATCCATCGCGCCCGTAAGTTTCATCCGGAGCGCCCAGCCCATCAGGAAGTTCATCACCGCCGAACCCAAAAGACCGATGATCATCCCGCGCTTACCACCCAAGCGGTCAACCAAAGGGCCTGTCAGGAAGAGAGCGGCCGCGTAGGCGAAGAAGCCAGCCGAAGAGACGATGCCCTTATCGGCTTTCGAAAGAACGGTGATGATCTGGCCAGGCACCGTCGACATATCAGCGGTCGCCAGCTGATCGATATTGTAGCGACCCATGTACATGAACGCGTAGCTCATGCCGAGCGGGAACCAGCTCAAGAAACGAACCCACATGAATTTCGAGCCATGCTTCATCGGGTTGCGTTTGAAATAGAGGGTGATGATGTAAGCGAGCAAGAGACTGACGATCAGCAGCTGCATGGGACCTCCGGTTTTTGGCGGGGAACGAGGTGGTGTTACCGGCCAGGTCTCCACGAGTCAAACAGCTGAATTGTCAGAATTTAATTTGGACCGTGCGCCACGCGGGTGACACCACTGCGCGCACTTTTTCGAAGGCTGGGGTCAACTCGCCAGACGCTTTATTTGGAACTGACGTTTTTCGCGCACCACTGGAAATGATTTTTCGCTTCGCGAGTCGCTGTCGAACAATCGGACAGTCGAGTGTATTTTACCGGCCACTATGTTGAAGCCGCTTATTCTCCTTGCAGTTGTTGCCCTGTCTCTCGCCTCTTATGCCGAGAGCGCCGACCCTCAACAGTCATCCGCGGGCTTTAAGCCCATCGCGCATGAGACAAATCTCTACGATCTCTATGCGAAAGACTCTCAGGGCCTCGAGGCGAGCCCGGAGACGATCGCTCAGCAGAACGCCGATGTCTTTCATCAACTCAACCAGTGGCAAGCCCGTGCGAATAAAAGGCAACAGGCGGTCACGCCGGCTGAGGCTCATGCGATCTTGGCCGCCGCGATGGAAA
>CAJYIL010000591.1 GCA_913774795.1 Pseudobdellovibrionaceae bacterium | reverse complement strand
GTCTTGAGTACGTAAAGAACGTTTTGTTCATCGATCAATCTCCGATCGGGAAAACGGCGCGCTCGAATCCGGTCACGTACTTAAAAGTTTACGATGCGATTCGCACGATCCTCGCCGCAACCCCTGAAGCTAAACTGCGGGGATATAATTCAGGTACATTCTCTTTGAACGTCGATGGCGGTCGCTGCCCTGTTTGTAAAGGTCTCGGTTACGAGATCATCGATATGATGTTCATGGACGATGTGATGCTCACGTGCGATGCGTGCGACGGCAAGAAATTCCGCGCCGAAGTTCTCGAGGTCACTTACAAAGACAAGAACATCAACGAGATTTTGAATCTGACTGTCAGTGAGGCGATGGAATTTTTCGTCGCGTACCCAAACATTCGAAAACCTCTTTCGTTCTTGAAGGAAGTCGGTCTCGATTACATTCGCTTGGGCCAATCGGCTTCGACGTTGTCGGGCGGAGAATCGCAGCGTCTTAAAATCGCTCGTGAGTTCATCGCGACTCAGCAAAAAGCCACGCTCTACATCCTCGATGAACCGACGACAGGTCTTCATTTTAGAGAAGTCGAGATGCTGATGAAAGTTCTCTCGAAGCTCGTCGATGCGGGCGGCTCGGTCATCTTGATTGAACACAACCTCGACGTCATTCGCGCGAGCGACTTCATCATCGATATCGGCCCAGATGCCGGCGGCAAGGGCGGCGAGATCGTCGCTCAAGGCGCTCCCGAAGAGATTATGAAGAACCCACGGTCTTTGACGGGCAAATACTTGAAAACCGAGGCGAAACCAGCGAGAACTGCGAGTTCTATAAAGGAACTCCGCCCTTGATCTTGAGCTCGCTTCGTCGCCTGTGGCCGTATATTCGGCCCTTCAAACGCGATCTGATTTTGATGTTCGTGTTTGGTTACACGCTGACCGTGTTGACCGGTTCGATTCCGTTCTTTGCGACCATCCTTTTCGAAGTCTGGAGTAAGTCGCAGACGTCGGTTCTCGACCGCGTGCTCACTCCAGGCGTGCTCTCGGTCTTTCCGTTCCTGGAAGGCCTCACCCGAAACAAGATCGCGGTGTATTTGCCCTTTGCATTTCCGGTTCTTTACGGATTGATCGGGATCGTGCGCTACACGCATTATGTTCTGTTGAATTACACGGCTGAGCGAATCACGGCGGGCCTTCGTGTGGACATGGTCCGAAAGATCATGCGCCTCAACCTCACCTATCACGGCTCGCTCGAACGTGGTTCGGGTGGCCTGATCTCGCGCGTGTTCAGCGATACCCAGCTTTTGCAGCAGGGATTGAACTTCTACGTCGATCTCTTGCGCGAACCGGTGCAGCTCGCCGTGTTTCTCGGCATGATGATCTTCCTCGACTGGAAGCTCACCGTTTATGTCATCCTCTTTGTCCCGTTCTTCTTGATCATGACGAAGCAGGTCTCGCGCTCTTTGCGTAAGTACGGAAACTTCGGACGTGAATCGATGGAAGACCTGACGGCCACGTTGAAAGAGTCGGTTGACGGTATTCGCGTCGTTCAGTCGTTCAACCTTGAGCGCGAAATGCAGGGCCGTTTCACGCGCTACATGACCAATTACCTGCAGACCGCAAAATCGATCATCAAACGCGAGCAAGCCGTTTCTCCGTTCAACGAATTCACGATTTCATTCCTCGTCGCCGCGTTCGCGTACTACTCGATCAACCAAGTGTTGTTCCATGGTGGCGACGGAGCGGCGTTCATCGGCTTCTTCGCCGCCGCAGGACTCATGCAGGAGTCGATCAAAAAACTCCAAGACGCGAACGTCAAAATCCAACAGTCGATCGTCGCTAACGAGCGTGTGTTCTCGATTATCAATTCGCAGAGTGAGGTCCCTGAGACCGCTCAGCCGCAACCCTTCCCGCAAGACTGGAAAACCATCACGTTCAAAAACGTGTCGTTCGCTTACGCCGGCGAAATGACATTGAAGAACGTCAACCTCACGATCAAGCGCGGTGAACACATCGCCCTGGTCGGTGAGTCAGGTTCGGGCAAATCGACGCTCGTGAACTTACTTGAACGGTTTTACGATCCAACTCAAGGCGAGATTTTGATCGACAATACGCCGATCAACTCGGTTTCGCTTCGCGATCTTCGTCACAACATCGCGCTCGTGACCCAGGACGTTTTCTTGTTCCGCGACACGATCGCGCGCAACGTTCAGGCCGGCGATTTCGACAAAGCCGAGAAGGCCGATCAGGCGTTAAACGCCTACAGAGTTCGAGGCGAGGCGACAGAAGACGCTGAGGTCGAAAGAGCGGCGAAGCTCGCAAACGCGCACACGTTCATCTCGGCCACGCCGAAGGGCTACGAAAGCCCGGTCGGGGAACGCGGCTCTTTCTTGTCGGGCGGAGAAAAGCAGCGCGTGTCGATCGCGCGCGCGATTTACAAATCGGCGCCGATCTTGATTCTCGACGAAGCCACGAGCGCTCTTGATTCCGTGAGCGAGATGGAAGTCCAAAAAGGTCTTCACCACCTCATGGAAGGCCGCACCGCCTTCGTGATCGCCCACCGACTCTCAACCGTTTTCAGCGCCGATCGCATTCTCGTCATGAAAAAAGGCGAGATCGTCGAGCAAGGCACTCACCAAACTCTCCTTGAGAAACAAGGCGAGTACTTCCGTTTCTTCCAACTCCAGGCAGGTCTCTAAATGACGCTTCACCTTGTCGCCAATCACAAATCAGGACAGGGCAAAGGTGCGGAGATTGCCGAGATCTCAAAACGCCTTTGCTCAGAGCTTGGTATTGAGTTCAAACATCACGAGATCAAAGAACCATGTGACATCGATAATTGTGCAACCAACGCGGTTAAGTCGGCTCGTAAAGGAGATGTGATCTTGGCTGCCGGCGGAGACGGTACGCTTAGAAGCGTCGCCGAGGCGATCGCAGGTTCAGGGATTTCGTATGCCGTTGCGGCGACTGGCACTTTTAACTTCTTTGCTCGCTCGCACAATATCCCGGACGATCCCGAAGCGGCTGTTCGCCTCGCGCTGACCGGTCAACCAAAGCCGATACGACTGGGCAAATTCAACGACCGTGTCTTTATCATCAACGCTTCGCTCGGTCTTTACGCGAAGTCGATTGAAGATCGTGAACGCTCGACAAAGCGATTCGGGCGTCACCAGATCGTTGCGCTTATCTCGACTGCGATCACTCTTTTGAAGCCCCACCGATTACTTCACATCACGATTCGACGTGATGGACAGGCGACAAAGTTTAAGTCTCCACTCGTTTTTATCGGAAACAACGCCCTTCAATTTAAGAATCTCGAACTCAAAGTGAAAGAATGTTTTCGTGAGGATCGCTTGGGCATCTTGCTTCTCAAACCCGTTCGTGGTTTTGAGATGTTGCGCGTGCTTGCTCGAGGTGTCTCACGCACACTCGAAAAAGAAGAACGACTTCAGCAATTTTGCGTTGATGATATTGAGATCACGACGAAGCGACGCAAACAGACAATCGCGCTCGACGGCGAGATGTTCGAGATGGAATCGCCTTTTAGAATTCAGGCGTGGCCTGACGCATTGAACCTTGTTGTCCCTCCGGTTACGCACCTGGATCCATCTTTATGATTAAGATCCTGCATCTCTCGGATCCTCACTTCGGCACGACTTCTCATGAGAAGCTCGAGGCACTGGAAGCGAGCGTTCGAGAGTTGCGGCCAGACTTGATTTTGTTTTCAGGCGACATCACTCAACGAGCGCGAATTCGGGAATTTCGCGCAGCCAAAGAGTTTCTTGATCGCTTTCCCGACATCCCGAAGATCAGCACGACCGGCAACCACGACATTTCGCTGACGAACATGTTCGAGCGATTGTTTTATCCTTACCGTCGCTACACCAACATCATGCAATTTCCGAAAGAAGGGCGTTGGTGCAAAGAGGATGTCGAAGTCATTTGCCTCAACAGCACGAGCCGATTCCGTCACAAAGACGGTGCGCTCAACGCGATCGAACTTCTTCGTCTCGTTCCTCGCCAGGAGGGCGTTCGCTTTCGTCTCGCCGTCTTCCATCACCCAATGGATACAAAGCGAGTACAAGACGAGAAGAACATCATCGACGGCGCTCCCTTGATTGCGCGAAAACTGCAAGATAACGAAATCGATCTCGTCGCAGGGGGGCACGTGCACGACCCGTTTGTGACGCTTTCCACCCGCAAGTACGAAGGCCGCCCTTTTATCATCAGCGTTGCCGGGACTTGCCTCTCGTCTCGCGTGCGCGCGGGCGCGCCAAATTCCTTTAGCGCCTACGAGATTGCGGACGGCGAGCTAAAAATCGATCGACATGACCTCGGCGCCGATGGCTTTCACGTGGTTTCGACATCGCAGTATTCTCATCAAAGCGGCGAATGGGCGCTGGCAAGCGAGACGTTTTTCACGAAGTGAGAGGGCTTTTGTTCGTCGCTCGCTTTCGCTGATGCCGCTCATGCCGCCGAAAGGTCTAGTCACGGGCACGACTTGCGCCCGTTTCTCATTCTGAGACACTGTCCTCGAATTCATCACTCTCTGATAAATCTTTGGTCACGGTCCTCAAGCTTGTCGAAAGTTTCGACGATAGGTCTGTGTACAGTGTCAGTCCATTGACGGGCCTGACCACAGATTCTTCAGGGGGCACACAAGTGATTAATTGGGATGAATTCGAACATATTCACGTGATCAAGAAGCTTAAGCACATTCTCGGTGCTTGGTGGAACATCGACATCGTCTTCACCGACGAGCGTGGACACCTCAAAGGTTTCGATCGTTCGAAAACTCACTTCTTCAACCCAGGCACGAGCACTTACATGCATCGTGATGCAGCTCTCGACAATCTCGCAGAGCTCGTAACGAAGACGATCGACGATCTCCGTTTGTCGGAGAACCGTTATTCGATTCGCAAATGGGACATGACTGGCTACGACGTCGGTATCTTCCCGATCATGATCGAAAACGATTTCATGGGCTGCGTTGTTGCGACGGGCTTCTTGAAAGATCAAGCGCCTCAGCGTCTCCAAGAAATTCGCGAGCGCTTGGCCGCGTTCGGCGGATCAAACGACGTCATCGAAGCTTCGCTCTCGAAGATGAAATATGTCGAAGGGCCTGACCGCGAGCACTTCGTTGAGCTCGTTGAACTCGTGGCACAAGAAGTGATCACGCTCCACCTGGAAATCACATCGCGCGAAAATCGTATTCGTGAACTCAATAAAGAACTCGGTTCACGTTATAAGTACGACAACATGATCGGTAAATCGAAGCCGATGCAGAACACGTACGCTCTCCTCGACAAGATCAAGGGTGCGGAGTCGACGGTTCTCGTACAGGGTGAGAACGGTACGGGTAAAGAATTGATCGCAAAAGCGATCCACTACAATTCTCCTCGTAAAGACAAACCTTTCGTGATCCAGAACTGTTCGGCTTTCAACGATAACCTCTTGGAATCGGAACTCTTCGGTCACGTGAAAGGCTCGTTCACGGGCGCACAAAAAGATAAAAAAGGTCTCTTCGAGATCGCGGACAAAGGCACATTCTTCCTCGATGAAATCGGTGATACGTCGCCGACGATGCAGGTTAAGCTCCTCCGCGTTCTCCAAGAAGGTACGTTCATGCAAGTCGGTGGCGTCGATCAAAAGAAGGTCGATGTTCGGATCGTTGCGGCGACAAACCGTAACTTGAAAGAGATGGTCGAAGCGGGAACATTCCGTGAAGACTTGTACTACCGCTTGAACGTCATCAACATTCGCGTTCCGCCACTTCGCGAGCGTAAAGAAGATATCCCTATCTTGTCTGAGTTCTTCCTCACACGCGCCGCTGAAAAAGGTGGCCCTAAGAAGATGTTGACGAAGCGTGCTCTCGAAAAACTCTACGATTACCCATGGCCAGGTAACGTACGTGAACTCCAGAACGAAATGGAGCGCGTCGTTGTCCTCTCGGGTGTCGAGAACAAGATCACAGCTGACATGCTCTCGCCGAAGATCCTCGAGATCGCTGAAAAAGGTAAAGTTCAAGGTGCCCGCGTGCACGGTAAATTGAAAGATGCTCTCGAGGAACTCGAGCGCGAGTTGATCAAAGAAGGCTTGCGCCGCACAGGCTGGAACAAATCGAAACTCGCAAAAGAACTCGGCATCTCACGCGCAGGCCTCATCATGAAGGTCGAAAAGTACGGCCTCGACAAGCGTCGTCTCTTGAAAGCCGGCGGTTGATCCTTTCTTAAACTCTCTCGCGTTACTGCGGCCATATCCTGTGGGGATATGGCCTTTTTCTTTTTGAGTTCAGGCTCGGTTAAGTCCTGAACAATTTGCCTAACCGTCGGTTTCCTGGTGGTTTTGGTATTTCCGGCAATATCTACAAGCCCTTGTTTTGACTGGTCTTTCGCGTCGTCTCAGATTGGTACAACGGTTGTAATACCCGAATCCCGTGGGTCGATGATTGGCCCTACCTCAACCAAGGGATCGCGTATGGCTATTGAATCGGTAACGAAGCGTTTGAATCGTATTTTCGAAAACGTTCTTGGGTGCAAGCTCGAGTATCAGAGAGCCGAAGACCTCTCTCTCGTCGATTGGGATTTCAAAGATCTCACAGAGATGAAAGGCGAAGCTTCGCTCGCACCTCAATACATCGTATGCCAATCGACTGATTCATTTGGTTTTCCGGTTCGCCGCGAAGGTCAATTGATGGGACTCGCGATCGTTCATGGTTTCAAAGACTCGCGCCCGCAACGTCTTTTGATGCTCGCTGAGCTTATGAAGATGGTTCTCGATTACGGCGTTCGCGCTGGCGACCGTTCGGATAAACTGCGTATCATCGAAGAGCGTATGGCGGCCTTCGCTGACGAGTCGTCGAACGTTATTCCGCTTCGCCCCGCTCGTTACGAGCGCGTGTTGCAAGTGACTGAACAAGATTACGAAGAGCACGATTCGCTCACGTCACCACTTCTTGAGTCACCTTTGCTTTTGATTTCAGAAGCCTCTTTCCCGATCAACCGCATCGCAATCGAGATCCACGAGCTCTCGGGCCGTTGGGCTTTCGTTTCGGTTGAAGATTTGCCGGCCGACGTTTTCAATTCACGCGAGACGATCGAAAAGCTTGGCGGATTGACGTTGTTCATCCGTGACATCGCGGCTCTCACGACGAATCAGCAATTGAAACTGGCGGAGTATTTGGGGCGTGCCGCATCTGAAGATACGCCGCACGTGATCGCTGCGTCTTCGGTTTCGGTTGAAGACTTGATCCACCAAAACCGCATCCTCCCTTACTTGTCTCGTCTATTCACAGTTTCGACCTTGAATACGACTTCGAATAAGTCGGCTGCGCAAATCACGAAAGAGCTCGTTGAGGCCTCGCTTCAGCAGCTCGTTTCGAATGCGCGCACGATGGCCGTTTCGGAACATCAGGTGGGCGAGAACTTCATTCCTTTTAATCAGCAGTACTTTAATCCAGAAGACCAATCGACAGTTCACTGAGGCCTCGCGAGGGCAGTGGTCTGGCTTGATTGAAAAAAACCTCTTTGTTTGCGACCCTGAAGGTCTTAAGACAAAGAGGTTTTTGTGACTCCCATCTCATCCGAAACTCATCGTAGTTTCGACCCTTTTATCCGCTCGTCTCTTGGGCGCGATTCATTCGAAATTTTTCAGCTCGCGGGCGATGCTTCGGCTCGCAGATATTTCCGCGTCGTGAGCGGCGAAGAGTCTTGGGTGTTGATGGTATGGGAGCCGTTCAAAAACGACGGCACCTATCCGTTTCTGTCGGTGCGCGATCACTTCGCAAAACATGGCGTGCAAGTTCCGCAGGTCGCGGGTCTTGATCCTTCTTCCGGCCTCGTGCTTCTCGAAGACTTGGGTGATCTCACTCTCGAGCGAAAGTTCTGGGAGAATCAATCGCACGCGTCCTCTTTGCCTTTCTATCGTTTGACGATCGATGAGCTCATCAAGATGCATTATCCCGCGACGTTTGATCGCAACGACTGCACGGCATTTAAGATGTCATTCGACGTCGAAAAACTCATGTGGGAGATGAATTACGGGCGCGATCATTTGCTCGTCGGTCTCTGCGGCGCAAAGCTCACCGATCTTGAGATGCGCGAGATCGAAAAGGTCTTTTTGAAAGTCTGCTCGACACTCAACGATGAGCCAAAGTTCATCGCTCACCGCGACTTTCACTCACGAAATGTGATGTTGAAGCTCGGTAAAGCGCGCATCATCGATTTCCAAGATGCGCGTCTGGGTTCGATTCAGTACGACCTCGTATCGCTTCTCCGTGATTCGTATGTGAACATGGACGAAGTTATGGCGCGCGAGTTGATCGGTTATTATCTCGACCGCCGTCGTGAATACGCGAAAGGTCGTCCGGGCCTCGAAGATCCTTCACTTGAGCGCTTCATGCGGATCTACGAAATTCAAACTGTTCAGCGTTGCTTCAAAGCCTGCGGATCGTTCGCTTCGTTCTACAACATGCGACAAGACACTCGTTACTTGAAGTACTTGCCGGCGACTTTGCAAACCGTGAAGCGCGCACTCGGATACTTCGATGAGTACAAACCCTTCTTGCGCATTCTCGAAGACAACGGCGTTTTTGAGCGATCGTTCGAAGTCGCATGAGAGGCATGCTTCTCACCGCAGGCTTAGGCACGCGACTTCGTCCGATTACGGATCGATTCGCAAAACCGGCAGTTCCGTTTCTCGGAATTCCTTTGCTGAAGTATCCGCTTTGGCTCTTGAAAGCTGCCGGCGTTGACGAGCTTGTGTTGAACACGCACTGGAAGCCTGAGCAAATTTCCTCTCTCGCATCGTCATTAGACATTCGCACTCACATCTCGCACGAAGATGGCGCCCCGCTCGG
>CAJYIL010000590.1 GCA_913774795.1 Pseudobdellovibrionaceae bacterium | reverse complement strand
GGTAATCCTCAAAGAGAATGCGACGAGCGAGCCCGCACCCGATCCCCGTCCGGGACCAACCGGGATGCCGTTTGTCTTTGCCCAGTTGATGAAGTCTTGGACGATCAAGAAGTAGGAGCTGAAGCCCATCTTGTCGATGACGCCAAGTTCGTACTCCATTCGCTTGACGTACTCAGGCTTCTTTTCTTCAGGAACAGTTTCACCGCGAGCGGCCGCTTCTTTGTAGCGCTCTTCGAGTCCTGCGAACGCGCGCGCTTTGATGTCGTCTTTGACTTCGACGCCGGCTGGCGTCGGGAATGTCGGTAAGTGGTAGATCGCTTTTCCGGCGTCGTCTTTGAGTTTGAACTTCACGTCGCAACGATCGGCGATCTCAAGCGTGCGATCGCACGCATCTTGATGATCTTTGAAGAGCGCACGCATTTGCTCAGACGATTTGAAATAGAATTGGTCGGATCCCAATTTGAAGCGTGATTCGTCTTGGAGCGTTTTGTTCTGCCCGATACAAATCAAAACCTCTTGTCCAACTTGGTCGTCTTGCGCGAGGTAATGAACGTTGTTGGCGGCAACGAGCGGAGCACCCGTAATCTTGCTCGCTTCAGCGAAGAACTTGTTGATTCGGTCCCACTCCGATGTGCCCGTGCGGTTCAACTCCAGATAAAAACGCTCGGGGAACATCTCTTGAAGTTCGCGGATGCGCTGGAGAGCGGCGTCTTCGCCGCCTTTTTCGAGAATCGTCGCGATTTCACCACGCGAGTTCCCGCTCAAACAAATGAGGTTTGATGACCATTGTTTTAAGACATCGAAGTCGATGCGCGGTTTGTAGTAGAAGCCTTCCTGGTAACCGATACTCGAAAGTTGACAGAGATTTTTGTAACCTTCGTAGTTTTGCGCCAAGAGAACGAGGCGCTTATTCGGCATTTGCGCGGCTTCGCGATCTTCGCCTTTTGAAAGACGAGATTTTGGAGCCAGATACACGTCCATCCCGAGAATCGGTTTGATGTTCGCGTCTTTACACGCGAAGTAAAACTCGGCCGCGCCCATCATATTACCGTTATCGGTGATGGCGAGTGCGGGCTGCTGGAAATCAGCGGCTTTCTTGACGAGCGACTTGATCCGGCAAGTGGCCTCGAGAAGCGAGTACTGAGTATGAACGTGCAAGTGGACGAACGGATTCGACACGCTTAAGTAAACCCCTCAAAGTCTTGAGATATGGCACAGCCAGTCAGCTGTCTATGGGCGGGTCGAAATTACCACGAAAAGACGCCGATCTTGAACAGGTCTGCGCGGCGCATCAACGGCGCCTAACCGTCGAGCTCGCATATGGTGATGCTTGGGCGCGGATCACATGAGGGGCACACGGGCGTTCTTTGTGTCGACTAATGGCGCTCGTCGGTCAGTGCGAGAAGAGATCGAGAAACGCGCCCATCGTCATCACTTCGCCCTGCCCGCGTTTGGCGGCAAGGTAATCTTGAGCCGAATGAACTTCGACTTGGTATTTCGAAAGGCGCTCTTCGCGCGGGGTGATCTGCGATCCCATGGACCATTTTTTATTCGGCAAGAACATCCGCTCGATGTACTCCGCGACCGGAGTGATCTGGGGTTCGACTCCGAAGTCGTAGTCGTAGATGAAACCGTTATGTTCCAGAATCACGTGGTGATACCAGCTGCGGAGATCGGTGTATGCAATCTTCTCGCGAGTCGGCGGCGGAAAACGGTAGCCGCGCGCTTCGTAGGCTCCGACCATTCCGAAATTGAAGAGACCTTTATTCGTGATCTGCACGATATGCATGGATGACGTGTCGAGGCCGCCTTGGTTGGCGAGCTTCACGAGATTCATGATGTTCGTGCCGCATTCGCCAGCGCGGTAATTCGATTCGAACGTGGACTGAAACACCGGGGCGAGCGGAGTCTGCGCAAAAGCCGTGAGCGCGTTAAAAACAAGCGCGACGGTCAGAAAAAGTGAACGCATGGGAGGGCTCCTTTCGAGACTCTCAAGGGTTACGTGGCCTTCGAGATGATCTCAAGTAAAGAGCTGTTCAACCCTGGAGCGATTGCCCGGTATTGAAAAAGAGAAACGGCGCTTTCATGGGAAAAGCGCCGTGAATTGTTACTCCCACTCGATCGTGCCGGGAGGCTTCGAGGTGACGTCATAGACGACGCGGTTCACGCCTTTCACTTCATTGGTGATGCGGTTTGAGACCTGTCTCATGAAATCAAACGTGAACGGATACCAATCAGCGGTCATGCCGTCTGACGACGTGACAGCACGGAGCGCGAGCACCTTTTCATAGGTGCGCCCGTCTCCCTGAACGCCGACGGTTTTCACCGGAAGAAGTACGCAGAAGGCCTGCCAGATTTTGTCGTAGAGGCCTTGCGTTTTCAGTTCGCTGATGAAGACGTGATCGGCTTCGCGAAGAGTTTCGAGATCTTCTTTGTTTACCGCACCAATCAAACGAATCGAGAGACCCGGGCCCGGGAACGGATGGCGACCTAAAATGTTCGCCGGTAAATCAAGCTGTCGACCGATCGCGCGCACCTCGTCTTTGAAGAGTTCACGCAGAGGCTCGACGAGCTTCATGTTCATCTTCTCGGGTAAACCACCGACATTGTGATGCGACTTAATTGTGACCGAAGCACCTCTGAGCGAAATCGATTCGATGACGTCTGGGTACAACGTTCCTTGCGCGAGCCAATCGAACTTACGTCCCATTTTCTCGGCCGATTTCTGGAAGACCTCGATGAATGTGCGACCGATCGCTTTTCGTTTTGCTTCCGGGTCTTCGAGTCCCGCGAGGGCTTTTAAGAAAACTTCTTCGGCGTTCACGCCGGTGACGTTGAGGCCGATCTTTCGATACTGCTCGAGAACGTCGCGGTATTCGTTTTTACGAAGCAGACCGTTGTTCACGAACACGCAGTGAACTCTCTCTGGACCGAGTGCTTTCGAGAGAAGAGCCGCGACGACCGACGAATCGACTCCGCCGCTTAATCCGCAAAGAACATGATCGGTCGGACCGACTTGTTTTCTGACGTTTTCGACGAGGTGATCCGCAATGTGCGGGGCATCCCAATTTGCTTCGGCATTACAGAAATCGAAGACGAACGCACGCAGGAGCTCCATGCCGTCTT
>CAJYIL010000589.1 GCA_913774795.1 Pseudobdellovibrionaceae bacterium | reverse complement strand
GAGGGAAGATCGGGTCTAAGTGCCTTGAAGCACTGACGCGAACAAAACCATTTGTTCGTGATCGTCTCGCCGATCCTGCGAAATTCGCTTCGCAAAAAGCCGCGATCAAAGCCGGCGTTTTGCGCGACTAACCGACGTGTGCCGATAAACGATTTTATGTCGGCCGCTTGCTCGCGAAATGTCTTTGCTCCTAAAAGCCATTCATCCGGAATCTTGTGGACACGCAGAGCGCCGGGATGACTTTTTCGGCCCTCCGGATTGACGAGGGAAACATATCGCTCCAGACGCCACTTCTCAGGCGCGACCTCGGTAAACTTGATCAACGCGATCTCGATAATTCGGTCGCTCAGAGCATGCGCCCCCGTCGTTTCGGTGTCGACAAAACACAGTTGATCAATATCGGGCCCGAAACTTCCTGTTACATCCAGGAGAAGCTCACGTTCAATCGGATCATTCACCTCGCCCATTTCGAGAGAGGCCGAGTCAGGCTGATCAAAGTTTAAAGAGTATTGGTGACTCACGCCGCAAGAGAATAGCCGTTCGGGTCTCCACCCGCAAGCTGAGGCAAGAAGACTCGATCGAAGGGAGATGTTAGAGGGCCTCGTCCACCCGACTCTTTAGCCTCATCTCTTCCTTCGTTTGACCATACGCAAGGAGTGCAAACAGCCCGGTTCCTCCGATGACGTTCCCAAGCAAAGTCGGTAGCAGATAAAACCCGCTGATCGTGAGCAGCGAGCGCTCACCGATCAGCATCAACAGCCACGCCTCAACTGAGCCCGCGATGATATGCGCAAAGCCTGCAACGCTAATGAGATAAGTGATGAAAACGATCGGAAAAAATTTTGTCTCTCGAAAGCCAGCCATGATCCAGACCAGTGTAGCGATCAAGAATCCCGATCCCACGCCGCTCACGAAAAGATCGACGAACGGTTTGTAGACCGCTGATCGCGAAATTTCGATGGCCGCCTCTCGTGTGTCGGCAGAGCCTGCGATCGGACCTAACAGTGCAACTGCGAACGCGAAAGTGCCGACCATGTTCGCAGAGAACACTAACCCCCAGGTTCGAAGGAGGCTTTTGAAACTCTTTGCATTCGGACGCGCGAAAACAGGAATGACCGATGTCAGAGTGTTTTCTGTAAAAAGCTGTTGGCGTGCGGCGATGACCAGTATGAACCCGGTCGAGTAGCCAAGCTTCGTAAGGAGTTCTCGTCCGTGAAATTCAGGTAAGCTCTTTTGAAGAACCGCCTCTGCCAGCAGAGACAAGCCCATCATCAGGCCTGCCGCGAAACCCGACCACCAAAGTGAAACTCCGGGCCGTTTGAACTCCTCTTCGCCTAAGCGTCGAATCACTTCGAAAAGTAAAGGCGCTCGCGCCGGTTGCTGGCGCTTCGCCTTTTGCTCTTCGGCCGCCGAGAGGTCGACTTTCGAGCCAGCACCTTCGCGGTCGTCGACTGGTTGGTTGTTTTCTTTGGTCGGAGCTTCACCCATGCTCGAGAATTAAATCAGATCTCGCCCGATTTGCGAGATGAGCACGTCACCTATGCCCAAATCTTCTTACATCACTCCAGCGCAGCCCTCAAAGAACTCCGTTTGCTCACAGACAATCTGAACGAAGAATCGTGCGGCCACACGTCATCTCGTGTTTCTCGTTGATGCTCTCGACGATCTCGTTGAGCCTATAATTGCCGAAGTAAACGCGCTTTCGTTAAATCTTTTTAAACGTTGTTCAAACACGGCTTTGCCGGGTCGAATCTGCCTCAGCAAGAGTAGCAACGCACTGGTTGACCCGAGCGCGAGAATTTTCAAAAATAATCTCAAAAACCTGTCACGAGACAGACGCACCAGGCACTACCGAAGCCTCATGGAGAATGGTGTTGGCAAACTTAAACTATTTAATCAGCTCAGGGCGCTATGAACAAGTGCCAACCACTGAACTCGGTGAGGCCGCATTTTGCGGAAAAGCTGCATTGATCGATGAGGCGATTCGGAAAAGCATCAATTGGAGAGACGAGTCCATTCATCCCTTGTTTGGCGCCATTCTCGGAGTGCACCCAGAAATCGCGGAAAAACTTTTGAACGCGGGCTCGCCAGTCGATTATCTCATCCTCTCCCTCAGCCTTTCTAAACCTGCGCTTTTCAGGCGGTTCTTCATGAAGCCAACGTTGATCGCCGCTCTCAAACAAGAAGAACGCGATCAGCTTCTTGGACTGAACGCGGTCGCC
>CAJYIL010000588.1 GCA_913774795.1 Pseudobdellovibrionaceae bacterium | reverse complement strand
CGGAAAACCCGTGGGCGCCATTATCCCGGAGAAAAACTCATCGGGTTCGGTGACCGGAGAAACAATTGCTTTTACGATCTCGCGCGCCCTTGGCGTTCACGATCTTTATCAGCCAGGCGTTTACAAGCGGTTAACCGGCCGCAATCTTCAAGCATTCATGCAGATTGTTCCATCAACGACGCTCACGTCGAAGAGCGGAAAACTTCTGAAGCTCAAAGACGAAAACCGCAAAGCGATCTTGGCGCGCTATGCAAAAGATCCGTCGTATCTCGACGCGGTCTTCAAGCGCTGGGATGAAAAACCGAAAGACGTCGAGAACATCTCAACCGATAGCATTTCTCTGAGCCCCAAGTTTACGATCGCGGGCGCGAGCGCCCCTATGGCGTCCCTGATCTCGTGTCGTGGTCCTCAGCCAAGCGCCGCTCGTCGAGTCACGTTCGCCGGAGGAGTTTCAGATGAACTCTCGGCGGCAAAACAGATGTCGGTCATTTTGTTGATTGATGCGATGACGGGCCAGCGCGATCGCTTCAGCGGTGGCAATCTGCAAACGATCACGAAAAACGGGATCGCCAAATTCGTGTCGATCGATAACGGCGGCACTTGGGGCGGCGAGAAGTGGACCAATCGAAATCTCGCGATGGTCTCGCGCTTCGATCGGGGTGTCGCGGAGAAGATCTTGGCGATGGCCGATTTCTTCGAGCGAGGACTTCCGTTCATGGGCCTTCGAAATGATGCGGAGATGATGTCGGCTTTCGATATCGCTCAGTCGCCGGGCGACTACGCAAAATTCAAAAACGCGACGATTCTGACGGCGGCGCACATCCGTCAGAATCCGAACTGCTTTTTTTAAAGTTTTAAAACCAGGTGATGACGTTGACGACGCCCAAGATCAGGCCCGTCACGACGAACAAGAAAAACGCTTTAAACAAGCGTTCTGAAACAGCGATCATGCGCTGCTGAGATTCATTCTGGACATAGGAGCGCAGTGCTCCACCTAAATACGCAAAGCCGCCCGCCACGATCGCAATGACGACGCCGAAGAAAATCGAGCGATTGAGCTCGAGCTTCGAGTCTTGGATGTGACGTGCAATCAAGCCGACAATGTAGAGCGCGGAGAAAATCACCGCGATGGTGCAGAGGCGCGAGACGTTGCGCATGTTCTTGCGTAGCTCGGGGTGACCCAGGCGAGTAATCACGCGGCGATCGCGAGACTGTGAGTCTGAGTGGTGACGGCGCTCGTCGCGATCGCGATCATGGTCGTGACCGTGATCGTCGTTATACAAGTGCTCATGCTCGTGCTGTTGCTTCGCCGCGCTCATTCGCTCATCCCCTATCGATGTACCTGTATCGGTCAGTCTGAAACTTTAGGTGAGGAAAAGCGAGCAACTCCGCCAGCTCGTCTCAAGTTGAGACGAGCCGTTTAGCGATCACGTCTCGAGCTCAGACCAGCGGGCGTAAAGCGCCTCGACGCGCGCCTGAGCCGCCTCGAGCTTCGTCGAGAGCTCCGTCAGCTTCTTCGCATTGGCCAGGTTCTCTGGCTTTGCCAACTCTCCTTGGAGATCGCTGACAGCAGCCTCGGCCTGAGCGATGTTCGCTTCCATGTTTTCGAGATCGTGCTTGTCTTTGAACGTGAGCTTTTTCTTGGGCTTTGGTCCGCCGTTCGCGTCGGCTCCGCCGCCTTTGGCGATCTTTTTCGCAAGTGCTTTTCTTTCGTCGTCACGCACATCGCGCCAGTCTTCCCACTGGGCGAACGACGCGAACTCGAGAAGCTCGGGCTCGCCTTCAAGATCGTGCTCGAATGCGAGAATACGGTTCGAAACCTGATCGAGGAAGTAACGATCGTGAGTCACAAGAATCACGGCGCCGGGAAAGTCGGCGAGAGTTTCTTCGAGAATCGCCAGCGTTGCCAGATCGAGATCGTTGGTCGGTTCGTCGAGAACCAGAACGTTCGCGGGGGTAAGCATCATCTGCGCGATGCGAAGTCGTGCTTGCTCCCCGCCCGAGAGTTTTTCGACGGGCATGTCGTGCTGCTCAGTGCGGAACAAGAAGCGATCGAGATAGCTTCGCGCAAAAACGTATTGCCCGCGGAAATCGACGTAGTCACCCTCGTCGACGATATTACGGAGCACGGTCTTTTTG
Source organism: Pseudobdellovibrionaceae bacterium (assembly GCA_913774795.1). Classification (GTDB taxonomy): domain Bacteria; phylum Bdellovibrionota; class Bdellovibrionia; order Bdellovibrionales; family JAMPXM01; genus CAJYOV01. The sequence goes on along the minus strand of CAJYIL010000588.1, from coordinate 10,280 downwards.
GGATCGATCGTGTCGCGATGCTGTTCGAAGTAAGCGATGTCGATTTTCTCGGCGCGCTTCACTTTGCCGGTAGTTGCCTCCTCGAGGCCGAGAAGGCATTTGATGAGCGTCGATTTGCCGCAACCGTTTGGGCCTAGAAGACCGAGTCGCGTCTTCGGCGTCACGATAAAACTAAAGTCACTGAAGAGCGTTTTACCGTTCGGGAGGGTTTTTGAAATCTCTTCGGCGCTGATGAGTTTGTGGGGATTACGCTGTGCCTCTTGAAAGTCGATTTGCAATCGCTTCTTCGCGTTTCGCTCTTCGAGATCACCGACCTCATTTTTCAAATCACCTGCGCGTGTAATGCGTGCCGTCTGTTTGGTCGTGCGGGCCTTCGCACCACGGCGTAGCCACTCCGTCTCGCGCCGGAGAGTGTTTTTGAGAACGACTTCGCGGCGCTCTTGCGAGCGAATGAGCTCATCTCGCACGGTTAAATATTCGACGTATTCACCTTTCACCACGAGCAAGCCATCAGGATACCGAGGATCCAGATCGAAAATCCGGTTTGATACGCGCTGGAGGAAGAGTCGATCGTGCGTGATCGTGACCGTCGCGAACTTGGCTTCGGCGAGATAGTTCTCGAGCCACCGGATGCCTTCGACGTCGAGATGGTTGGTGGGCTCGTCAAGTAAAAGCAAATCTGGTTTACGACAGATTTCGCGCGCGAGCGCCGTGCGTTTCTTCCAGCCGCCGGAGAGATCGTTTACGGGACCATCCGCTTTTTCGACCAAGTCGAACTTTGAAAGAATCTCTTCCACGAGCATGATCGATTCGTAATCGTAGGGATCTTCGGTGCCCGCGAGGAGCGCCTCTCTGACAGTGATCGTGTCATCGAAGGTGGGGCTTTGCTCAAGCAGCGCGATACGTGTTCCGCGTGAAGTCGAGAGCTTGCCGCCGTCGACTGAGGATTGGCCTGCCATCATGCGCATCAACGTGGATTTACCCGCACCGTTAGGACCGATCAGGCCGATGCGATCACCGTCTTCGATCGCAAACGTGAGTCCGCGAAAAAGTGTGCGCGTGGCGAAATGTTTTTCGAGTTCGTGACAGCTGAGGAGTATGCCCATGGGCGACAAGCCTAGCGCAAAAGCCTTTGCGCGGCACTCGCAATCTGAGTTAGGGTTCAGGCACATGGCTTTACGCGTTCACGTTATTCAGCAATCCGAATCGACTCCGCCGGGCTCTGTCCTGGACTGGTTGAAGACCCGCGGTCACGCGGCGACTTTGGTGCGCTTATATTCGGGTGATGCGCTCCCGACCGTCGATGAAACCGATTGGCTCATCTTGTTGGGCGGCAGCATGAACGTCGACGAAACCGAGAAATATCCTTATCTCGTCGATGAAAAAAAGCTCATCAATGATGCGATCGCCGCTAAAAAGACCTGCTTAGGACTTTGCTTGGGCGGTCAACTTCTTGCGCAATCTTTGGGTGCTCCGGTCAAGAAGAATACGGAGTGGGAAGTCGGCTGGCACACGGTCCATCTCGGCCCGTCGCAATCAGAGCGCTTGATGGTCTTTCAGTGGCACGAAGACACGTTCGATTTGCCCGAGGGTGCCGTTCGCGTCGCCACCAATCGCATCACCGAAAACCAGGGTTTCATGTACGGCGATTCGATCGTCGGCTTGCAATTCCACCCTGAGGCCACTGAAGAGTGGGTGCGCGAGTGCGCAAACTCAAAAGAACTTCCTCAAGGTGCGCACGTGCAAACGCCTGAGCAAATCACCGAGGGCCTGATCTTTTTAACGCCGATGAGAAAATGGTTCTTTGATCTTCTCGGCCGACTTGAGTCGATTACGACAGCGCACGTGCGCGCAGCCCAGAAGCCATGATCTTTTCGCTTTTGCTTTCTTCTATGATGGCCTCGGCGACTCCGCCGCTCCCCGCGAACGAACTTGCGAAGTACCAATCGTGCTCGATCGACGAAGACTGTGTTTACGTTCAAAACGGCTCTTGCGACTGCAATAACGGTGGCATGGGCGTCGCGATCAATCGCACGAAGGTCGCGGAGTTTGAAAAACTCTTCGAGAAAACTGAGTGCACGACCATCAAAGGGGCCGCTTGCAATATCGGCATTCCGAAGTGCGAGCAGAACAAGTGCCTTTACTACGCGCGCATCATTCCTCGCTACAAGAAGAAGAGCGACGCCTCGAAGTGAAGTCGTAGGCCTCAGTGCACGGCTCGCCCGCGGTTGTGCGCGCCGCACATCCACCGAAGATTCGTCGCTTCGCTTGCGCCACCCTGAGCAAACGGCTTGATATGATCAAGTTGCAAGAACCGCTTTGACCCGCAACGCCGCCCGCTAGCGCTGACGAACCTGCAACGTCGCTGGTCATCAAAGACTCTATTCCGCTCATCAACTTTTATGTAACGAGTTCGTGTGACCTCCGCTGCGGAGGTAGGTACCGGCGTGGAAACATTAGAGCTGTCGATTTTTGTCGGCGATTCGCTCTTCTCATAAGTTTGCGTGCTTTCAGTTTGTCTCGACATCTTTCGCACTCGAACTTCACGAGCGGCGGTATATTTGGCCTTTCGTGCGGGATCGTATTTGTCGAGACCAAGTTCAGCGAGCTGCTCGAGAAGAGACTCGGTCGTCATCGACGCGTCGACGTGACCGAGCAGGTCTTTGAGGTGGTTGAGCTTGTCGTTCAGTGCTTTCGAGATCGAGAAGCTGACACGTAATCGGTCGTGCGAGATCGAGTGTTGCGTCTCGCGCTTTTCTCGCTCTGGATTCCTACGCGCGAATTCCACTTCTACCTCACGGCGGGATTTGCCGAGGCACGTTTCGACGAGTTCGATCTTGGCGTTTAAACTGTAGGGTCTCTCGATTTTGGCTTCCTGATTGAGAAATGATTGAACGTCGGCGGCGACACTTAAGCTCAACTCACCGGATTCGATCTTCTCTTCAAACTGCGGCATCTCTTTAACGAGTTTCATCGCATTGATTCGTCTCATCGCAGAACCCGACGCTAGTCAACCAAAGTGTTTGGTCACCATCTCGTAGAAACTCGGAAAGCCGCGCTCGAGGAAGATTTTTTGCGCTGAGATTTCTTGAAAGAGTTTGATAATCTTAAGCGTCGACTCGCGCTCAAGTTTGATTTCTCTTTCAGCTTCGAGAACCAGTTCGTCGTTTGAGATTTTCAAGAATCACCTCCCGTGCGGAAGTTGTACCATCGGTTTTAGAACGCGAATTTTCTGGAATTCGGGAAAATTAATGGCGTTTGCAGATCAAATCGGAAGCGCACTTATCGAGCTTTAGACGTCGCACACGAAGTCGAAAGAACACGATCACCAACCTTCGCGTTCGAAGATCAAAAAGCGCTCACGCGAAGTCCTCGAGGCCGCAAGAACGCACGGCCCTCGCATCACCAATCACTCGAGGTCGTAAACACGGAACCCCTCGCGCCAGCGACCAACACCCGCCGCAAGCAAGCGAGCCCCGCTCAAACCGACAGGCACTGCACTCAAAGGTGCGTCTTAAACAGCTGATCGTAGTATTTCGACACTGCGTTCATGTCGACGGTGTTCAAAAAGTTCGAAAAGCTCATCCACACCGCAAGACCGTTCATGTCTTCGAACTGCGACGGCAGCAGCGTAGGCGCATCGACGATCCCTTCGATCGACTTCTGATACAGCATCGGGATGTCATCGACGTGAACTTTACCGGCGAACAAGAACGGCACAATCTCCGGATGACCGCGACGTATCGCCGTACGGATAAAATTGTAGTTCTCGATAAAGCCGCGGCAGTACGAGATGTCCTTCGTGAACGGAGCACCTCCGCTCACGACTCCCCCGCGAAACACCCGAACGGCATTTCGATACGACTCCGACTCGCTGTAGCCTTCGGTGCGGTAGAATTCGTAGACCTCAAGAAAGTCAGCGCCCTCTTCCGCCTTATCGATTCCGATAATCCGGTCATTGATTGCTCGCGCGCGAAGCGGGTATGTCGAAAAGGTCAGAATCTCCATTAAGATCGCGAGACCCTCTTGCGTAACGGCCGTTCGCGGCGGGCCCTTCGCTAAGAATTTCGCCACGCGCTGCGATTTTCCGTTCAGCGTCGTGGCGACGTGAACGTAACCCTCATGCACTTCAAAGATATCGATGTCTTTCCGCGAAAACTTCGAACCTTGTTTGATCTTGATGACGTCGGAGCCGGCAGCGGCATCGGAGACGATTCCGTCCGAGAGGCAAACTTTGATTTTGTCTTTCAAGAAACTCTTATCGAACCGCTCGCGCAACTGGGTGACGACATCTTCGCTCGTCAGATTCTTCGGGTATTCCTTGCCGAGAAATTTGTTTTCGAGCGAGGAGAGAATCGCGTAGAGCGCCTTCCCCTGATCCATGATTGAGATTTGTCCCTCAAAAAATGAATCCTTCGGAGAGCCGTAGAGTTTCTGGGAGTACTTGTAGAAATCGGGCGTTCCGCGCGCGGAAAGCATTCTGACGACGTCGCGGTATTGCTCGACGGATTCGAGCAAGAGGCGGCCGATATCGTCTTCTGGCCCGAGAGTTTTCTCGATCATGTACGAGAGATCGCGCAGGTCTGACTCTTTTCGTTCGGGATCAAAACCGAGCGGAACACTCTGATAGTAGGCTTGATCGATCTTCGGGAGCTCTTTCGCGCCTCTGCGGAAAAACTCGGCCTCCGCTTCGGGATTCCATTTGATCGCGTCGAGAACGCGAATCGGCCTCTGGAGCTCGACCACCTTCTCGGAGAGCGCGCTCACCTTCTCTTTATATGAAACCCACATGCTTTTAGAGTGCCGCTCTAGGGCGCCGACGGCAAGGCCGGTGCCGCAAAAGGGCCTGCTCGGTTAGGTCTAAGCGGTTTAAACCGGGGGACGAGCCTTGGCACAGCCCGTGTATTCCTTTCTCGGTGAAGGACCCGTTGGTCCGGAGGTCAGTTATGAAGAAGCTCAATTTGTCTCTCACCATGATGGCGTTATCGGCACTCGTGACATTGGTTACGGCGTGCGGAAACAACACGAGCTCGATCTCGACTAACGCAGATGCACCGGGCGCTGGCGCTCTCGGCGCGAACGTCGACATCGCGAACTGCCAAGTGAACCAAGCCTGGACACAACAGTACGGTTGTTTGAACCGCGGCCAATGCGCTTACGGCTCGGGCTACTCGGCGCAAACGAACTCGTGTGTTCCAGGTCAGCTCGTCACCGAGCAATCGAAATTTGGAACTCTCTCAGGTACACGCCACTACGGCATGCTTCAGGTCACGAATCCTCAGCAATTCGAAATCATGCTCCAAGCGTCGGGCCTTTGTAACTCGTCGTACGGCGGCTATCTCGGCAACGGAATGTCGAACACGCGCTGCGCGGCTTGGATCACGCGCGGTTCATTCATCGTCTTGAAATCATACTCGGGCAACGTCGATAACGTGAACATCACGGTTGGCGCGGGCACGCAGTTCCCGTCGGACCTCGTGACGATCGCGCCGGGCGTTTACGCTTCACAAATCGGCACCAACGTCGGTTCGATGTACTCGTCGACAAACTACATCTCCTTCAACCAACAAGCTCACAACTTCTCGTTCAACAATAAAAACGGCATGCAGATCGTCGGCGTCACTCAAGGTCGCCCTCTCAACTTCATGGTGGTCGTTAACAACGGAAACCTCGGTCTTGACCGAATCGAAGCTCAGCTCGTTTACCAAGGAACTGAAGTCGCTAAGGTTTCGATGAGCCGTTTCTAAGTCATTTTGGTTCTGTCTTTCCGAACGCCCGCTCGATTGAAAAATCGCGGGCGTTTTTGTATGTTGGTGGCTAATGAAAACAGTGAAATGCCCGCGTTGTGGATCTGCCGCCGAGTACTCTCCTGCCAATGCATTTCGTCCCTTTTGTTCCGAGCGATGCAAACTCATCGATCTCGGTGATTGGGCGGAAGGCCGTTACGCAATTCCGGTCAGCACTCCTCCAGAACCTGAAGAACTCGAAGCCGCTTTGGAAGAAGCATTCGCCGCCGACAGTTTGTCGGGCGCCTCCGGTAGCCACGAAGATGACCACTTGCACTAAAATCTTGTGACGTTCTGTTGACACCAATCCCGCGTCAGTCTTGAATTTCGGTAAACCACCAAGGTTCAACATCAAGGGAGTCAAAATGAACAAAGCAGAATTGATCGACGTTATCGCAGCAGACACGAAGATGACAAAAGCGCAAGCTGAGCGCTTCCTCGACACAACTCTCGAGACAATCAAAAAGACAGTTAAAAAAGGCGACGAAGTAAAACTCGTTGGCTTCGGCACATTCGCAAAAGCAAAACGCAAAGCTCGCATGGGCCGTAACCCACAAACTGGCAAGGCGATCAAAATCCCTGCAGCTTGGGCTCCAAAATTCCGCGCTGGCGCAGAATTCAAGAACCTCGTTCGTTAATCGGGGGTAGCTGCTTCCTTTTCGGATAGCTGCTACATTTCCGGAAAAAGGCTCGCATGGTGTGCGGGCCTTTTTTTATGGAATGATCGTTCCTGAGCTGTACGCGCCTGCCGCAATATTTGAGCCGCCAACGTTGAGAGTTCCGCCCGAGAGCTTCACGCTTGTCCCGCTCGAAAGTGAGAGCGCGCCTGAGCCGCTGATGGTGAGAGCCTGGGCGGCGGCCGCAATGTCGACTTGGCCACTCGTTACACTCAAGCTCTGATTAGTATTAAGTGCGAGACTGGAGCCGAGCGACACCTTTTGGCCCGCGGCTTTGGCAACGGTGATCGTGCCCGTCGGGATCGCCGTGCCGGCGTTGCGGGTGAGCGTTGAGTTGTTACCTCGTAAGGTGATGGCCGTCGTTCCACTGTAGCCGTTGGCCGAGAAGAGGACATCGCCGTAAGCATCGATGTTACCAGTGATCGTTCGGCCTAGCGCTGCGGAACTAAGTTCGAGTAATCCTCCGACTTGAAGTGGGCCCGAACTAATGATCGCATTTCCGTTACTCGAAAATTTGACGTTGTTGAACATCACACCGGGTGCCGAGATCTGGGGACTCAAGGTCATCTGTAAGGTTGAGCTCGTCATATTCAACGTTCCCGAAACGACCTGAAAAATTGACGGGACGCTGATCGTGCCGATCACGGTCACGGTCCCTGATGACGCAATTTCTAGGTTCGGAATACCGGTTCCCGCTGACGAAGCCGAAAAGTCGATCGTCTGATTGCCACCTACCAAACGTAGCGTACCCACGGTCGTGCCAAATCCGTTTGAATAAGTCGCATCGTTATAGAGATTGCCCGACAGCAAGATTTTTTTGCCGGCCGAAGCCGAGAAAGAGCCTCCCGCGATTCGCAAAGTCAGGTTTCCGTTGATCACGAAGTCGTCGTTGAGATTCGCTTGATAGGATCCTGCTGAGAAAATCTCGACGTTATTAAACACAAGACCGTTGAAAGTGTACTGAGGAATTCCGGTGCTTCGCTGGAAGCGAACAAAAGCTGGAATCGTGACTCCGCCCGAGATGTAATTGAAAGATCCGGGAAACGTGGGTGTTCCGACAAAGCTCAGCACACCTGACGGCTTGTTGATGATCAGCGATGTCGCGAGGCCAAAGGCGGTGACGTCAATCGATTGATTGGTTGCACCGATCATCTCGAGCGCCACACCCTGCTGACTCGAAGCAGCGTTTCCCGCGATCGTGACGTCGCCAGAGACCTGAATTTTTCCGAGTCCTGTCGCGGTCGAGCTTGTTCCAGCTGCGTTAATGAGTAGATTTCCATTTACCTTCAAAAAGCCCCAGACAGCGCTGGAGAACGAGCCTTCGATTGTCAATCCAGGGAATGTTGTGAGATCCGAGTCAAACGTACCGTTGTATGAAGATCCATAGAGCCGAACATCTTGCCCGTTTAAGTCGACTGAGCCCATGTTCGTCGCAGCGTTATTAAGATAACCCGTCAACCATGTTTGACTCGTAAAACGAACAATCCCAGACATCGCGGCGTTAGCTGCCCAGACGGTCGGGAACAGATAGTTCCCCGCTTGGGCTGCGGAGTTGTCGACGAGCTGTAAACCGGAGCCCGTGAATTTGAAGAGAGCGTTTCCGACAACGTTGTAATTTAAATGGTAGAGGTTGCCAGCTGAAAGAACGAAAGTGCCGTTTTTGACGACAGCGATCCCGTTGGTAACACCTCGTATCGTCATGTGACCGGCGACGTTGATGACCTCGGAGTTAAAGTCGACTTGTTTGGTAGCATAGATATCAAGACGAAGGACGTTGTAATTGAATGCGCCCATACCATAAGTCACGAGCCAATTCGAGGGCGACTCCAGCCACACAGTGCCATTGTTATGGTTGAAGCTCGAGAGACCGATCATCGACAACGTAGCGACATGGATTTTTAAATTCGCTGACGTTGAACGAAACGTGCCTCCGCTCAGCATCATCGTACCGCCATTCGTTTGCGCGCCAAAATCCCCGATGACGATGTCTGCTGAACCTCCGTTGAATGCTCCACCGGTCATCATGAAGGGCTGATAGCCTGCGTAGGTAACACCGGCACCGATGACGAGTTGGCCCGAGCCCTGATTGAACGTTCCACCGCGCATTGTGAACCCACCGCCGCCGAGCGTGAGCTTTGAGCCATTCATGTCGAAAGTACCTGAGTAATTCGACTGAATGACAAGACCTTCGAAGGTCTGATCCGAGGGAAGTGAAACGTTACAGGATGTCGTGCAAGTGTTGTCGAAGTAGAGTGTCGCGGAGCTTGGAGGCGCTGTCGCCTGACCCTTGCACGTTCCTCCGCTGTACGAACCACACCAATTCGCGCCGTTCGAAAAGTTGCCGTCATTGGCAGCGCCCGTCCAGGTCCAAGGCGGCTTCGAGCTTGCGAAGATGGCGCTCGGGGTATTCCACGCGTTCGCCGTCAAACTCAAGAGGATCGAGAGGATAAGCGCCATGTTAATTGAGCGCCGTCCATCCGACGACGACGTACGTACCGAATCGTGTGAATGAGTAGAGGGACATCTTACCTGACTCTCGGTTTGCGTTCGCCGGCGCGTAGGAGAAAGTCAAACCCGCGTGTGTGAAGACACAAGTCGTCGCCGTCGTATCGGTCACGAGCAAATTGTAGGTCGCGCCATCAGCCATGTTCGTGAACGTGGACGACGTACACGCTGTCGTCATGATCTGGTTGTTGCCGTTTGACCAATCGACCGCCGCAGACGAGTTCGAGAACGTCGATCCGGTTGAGGCGACGGAGCGGATGACTCCGCGAACGTCGAGCTTTGTAGCCGGAGATGTCGTGCCGATGCCGACTTGACCAGCGAAGTAAGATGGCGCCGTCGCATCGCTGGCGAACATCGACCACTTATTTGTCGCTTGCACCAACCCGATGTTGATGCCGTATGCATTTGTGATGGTCCCTGACGGATTGGTGACGACAAAACTTCCGCCCGTAGCATTCGTGATCGTGCCCGTTGAGGCATTACGAACATAGGCGTACATCCCAGTTGAACTCGCTAAAGTGCCGGTCGAAAGGTTCGCTGTTTGACCGACCACGCCGTAGGCTTGCGCAACGTTTGCCGCAGTGTTAATCGATGTGGAAAACTCGGCTGCCCTCACTCCGCCTGATGACAGCGTCTGAGTGCTGTCGTAGGTCGCATTACTTTTTATCGCCCAGTAATCTCCTGTCGACGCACCAGAGGGCTGAATCGAAAGGTTAAGCACCGAGCCGTTTTGCGAGCCAGCAGTTAATGTCGAAACATCAGCGACGTTCAGCTTGCTGACTGGCGCCGTCGTGCCGATCCCGACATTTCCAGCCATGTAGTTGATCCCCGGCGCTTGAACGGTCCAGGGTGAGCTAGTCGGTGTCACCCATGATGTTACGCCTGATCCGTTGGTCGAGAGAACTTGCCCGGATAAGCCGGCCGTCGCCGGCAAGGTCATGTTCCAAGCGCCACCGACCGGATTCGTGATGTTGAGGTTTGAGCCTGCGTTGGTCAAAGTCAGCGTGCTCGTCGACAGGCTTGTCGAGGCGGTTACCGAGTTAGCGGTGAAATTGCCCGCGCCGTCGCGGCGAACGATGGCACTGACCGTGTTAGCACTCGTTGCCGCGTTCGCAAGTGTCGCTCCTGAGGCGACGTTTGCGGCCGAGTAGCCGCCAACCTGCGCAACGCCAGGATTCGGATAAGTGCCACTGAGATCACCGCCGGCCGCGCCAGTCGGAGACGTCGATGGAGTTGTCCAAGAAAGCACTCCGCCCGTTGAAGACGTCAGAACTTGACCGTTCGATGCCGGGGCGGTCGCTGGCCAAGTGAG
>CAJYIL010000587.1 GCA_913774795.1 Pseudobdellovibrionaceae bacterium | reverse complement strand
CCTCGATCTGATTCTCAAGAACGCTGTTGAAACGACAGAGGCCGATGCGGCGTCGATCTTCCTCACCGAGAACGTGAAGATCGATTCCATCGGGACGTCTCAGAAAAAATATTTTCCGGTGCTTCGTTTTCACCGTTCGACCGATCGTCGTTCGGGTTCAAAAATTCAAAACAAGGTGTTCGAGATCGATGAAAAATCGATTGCGGGTTTCGTCGCCTCTCGCGGTGAAGTCATCAGGATCCAAGATTGCTACAATCTGCCCCCGGGGTTGACCTACGCATTTAACTCGGCGGTCGATACCGAAACGGGCTACAAGACCGTGTCGCTGATGGCGTTGCCGCTCAAAACGGCTGACGGCAAAATTCGCGGCGTGATCCAACTCTTGAACAAAGTCGATTCGCGCGCAGACAACCGTTTGATCGTGAATCAATTCGGTCAGCAGGTCTTGAATGAAGCGAATATCATCCCGTTTACCGACGAAGATGAACAGCTGATGCTCGCGTTCGCTTCGCAAGCTTGTGTCGCCCTTGAGAATGCGAAGTTAACCGAAGACATCGAGAACCTCTTCGAATCGTTCATCCGTGCATCGGTCACAGCGATCGAAGCGCGAGACCCAGCGACATCGGGTCACTCCGATCGAGTCGCCGTGCTTTCGGTCGAATTTGCACGAGCGGTTCACCAGTGTGGACATGGCCCGTGTCAGCACGTGCATTTCTCCGAGCAGCAGATTCGCGAGCTTCGTTACGCGGCTCTCTTACATGATTTCGGCAAGATCGGTGTTCGTGAGTCGGTTCTCTCGAAATCTCACAAGCTTCCCGCACCAAATGGAGACCATCCTTCTCCGGCTGGATTCGGCGCGGGCCCGCCAAGAGATGATGGAGTGGAAAAACTTAGCGACCGATCTTGTCGACATGCTCGAGAAAGGCCAGCCGACTGAACCGCGCGAGAACATGAATAAGGTTGTGTCGAAGATCGATCAATTCGCGTCGAAGCTTCAGCAGGTGCGTTTGTCGATCATCAAGGCGAATAAGCCCCAGGTCGTCGGCGAAGATTTCGATATCGTTTCGCTGATGAGCTGGATCAATCAAACCTCCCGCGAACTCGATCACACGCTTGTCACGGCGGAAGAGATGGTGAAGCTTTCGCTCCCGAAAGGCTCGTTGAGCGAAGAAGAGCGTCGAGAGATCGAGTCGCACGTCACGCATACATACAATTTTTTAAGACAGATCGCGTGGACCGAAGACTTGTCGTCGGTCGCCGACATCGCGCATGCTCACCATGAAAAGTGTGACGGAACTGGCTATCCTCGCGGTCTCACGGCCGATCATATCCCGATTCAGTCGAAGATGATGACGATCTCAGACATCTACGACGCCTTGACGTCGCAAGACCGCCCCTACAAACCAGCGGTTTCGGCGGAACGCGCAATCGAGATTCTTCACCTTGAAGCGCGCAACGGAAAACTCGATTTGGATCTCCTAAAAGTCTTCGTTGAGGCCGATGTCTTCCGCGCCGCTGACGGAATGGTAAATCGAAAATCAGCGTAAGTTTTTACGCGCAACTGCCGCAGTGCAAGGGCCCGGTGTTTGACAACACGGGCCTTCGTATTTTGAAATCGAATCTCCACTGACGAGATCAACCATCTTAAGGGAGTTCGAAATGGCGAAAGCGAAAAAAGCAGGAAAAGGTTCGGCGAAAAAAGCAGGCGGCGCGAAGGGCTCGAAAGGCGGCGATATGTTGATCGTTGCTTCGAAGATGAAAGACGCGATCCGCAAATCGGGCTTCAACGTTGCGGGCGATGCGATCCACCACCTCAATCAGCGCGTTCACGATATCTTGTCGGGCGCGACTCACCGTGCAGGCACGAACGGTCGCAAAACAGTTCGCGGCCACGACTTCTAAATTTGTCGCTTCGGCCTCTGGCCGAAGACTTTGCTCCTTCGCTCTGCTGAGTCGTCAATACCAAGGGGCTTACGCCCCTTGGATCCCAGAGGGATTTGATCGGTGGGAGTGAAGGAGTTTTACAGCAGTGATGGTCACGTCGTTGACTGTTTGGCGTGAATCGCCCATTCTTACGGGCCTCATGAAGACCGTGATTGCCCGACGCCGCCTCTTCTCAACGGCGCATCTCTACGAACAAAAAGCATTTAGCCCCGAGCAAAATCGCGAGGCTTTCGGCGCGTGCTACTCCAAGTACGGTCATGGGCACAACTACACGCTTGAAGTTTTCGTCGAAGGCCCGATCGACCCAGAAACCGGCCTGGTGATCAACGTCAACGATCTCGACGTCGTGATGAAATCCGTGATTGAGCCTTTCGATCACAAGCACATCTCGTTTGATCATCCGGATTTTCAAGAGGTGGTGCCAACCACCGAAAATCTCACCG
>CAJYIL010000586.1 GCA_913774795.1 Pseudobdellovibrionaceae bacterium | reverse complement strand
CCGAGCTCGAGAGCCGCGAGCACGTTCGCCATCGCGGTCCCGCGCGTGTCATGAAAATGCATCGCCAGTCGATCTTTGCCGACGGCGTCGATGAGTTTGCGTGTGAGCCGCTTCACTTGCGAAGGGTCCGCGACACCGACCGTATCACCGATGGAGACTTCGTAGACACCGAGATCGATCAACTTTTTGGTTAAGCGAACGACGACACCTTCAGAGATCTCGCCTTCAAACGGATCACCAAAACACATCGAGAGGTAACCACGCACGCGCACGCCGTTCTCGCGAGCAAGCTTCATGACTTCTGCGAAGCGAACGAAGCTCTCGTCGATCGTGCAGTTGATATTCTTTCGAGCGAATGACTCCGAAGCCGACGCAAAGATGGCGACGTGTTTCAAACCGATCGCGAGCGCATCCGACATTCCTCGCGGATTCGGAACGAGCGCCGAGATATCCATCGACTTCCAGGGCTCAACGCCTGAGTCGCGTCGGCGCAGAGCTTCGGTCAGGAGTTCGGTTGAACCCGCCATTTGCGGAACCCACTTCGGAGAGACGAACGAGCCGAGTTCGATCTTGTGAACTCCAGCTGACGCCAGACGCTCGGCGAATTCGAGACGAGTCGCTTGATCCAGAACTTTCTTTTCGTTCTGGAGTCCATCGCGGGCTCCGACTTCGACGATCGTGACGTGTCTACTCATCTGTTTCTCCGCTTCGGCTTCGGCTCCGCCTTCGCCCGTTCGCACAAGTGCTCACTCATTTTTCTAACTCCAACTTCGCAAGCACAGCGCCCAAGGTGACTTGATCACCGGCAGTCGCCGAAATCTCGGCAACGCGGCCGGCGGCTTGCGCTTTCAACGTATACTCCATCTTCATGGCTTCCATGACGATGACGACATCACCCGCTGCGACATCCGAACCGACCGGAGCCGAGATCTTGATGATCTTGCCCGGCATCGGAGCCGTAATCTCGCTCGGGTTCGAAGACGCGCCTGCGCCCGCTTTCGAGCCGCGGCGTTTCGAGCCGGTTTCGGTTGTCCAGGTTCGGCCGTTTGCGTGCGTCCACAAAACCCCGCCGCGCACGACGGCGTAACCGCGAACCATGCGACCGTTCACTTCGACTTCGATCATCTTCATTTGTTTGCTCCGGCTTCGCCTACGCCCATTCGCAGCAAGTGCTCATTCATACGAACCTCCAGCCTTGCGTCCACGGTGAAACGCCCGCAGCCGAACTGACTGCTCCGACCGACGACACCGATTTCAATGCACCCGCGGCAAACGCGGCCATCTCTTCGGTTGGCTCTTGGGCCTCAAGACCTTCTGGGAAGTACTGTGAGATGAACTGAGTCGTCATCGAGCCATCCAAGAAATCTTTGTGCGTCAAGATCGCTTTCAAGTATGGGATGTTGGTCTTCACACCGAAGACGACACAGTCATCGAGAGTTCGGAGCATCTTGCGAATCGCGCGCGGGCGATCTTCGTCCCACACGATCACTTTTGCGATCATCGGGTCGTAGTACGCCGTCACTTCATCACCGGCTTCGAATCCAACTTCGTAACGACGCCCCGGTCCTTCGGGCCAATGCATGCCGAGAAGTTCGCCGGTCGACGGCAGACCGCGGTTGTACGAGTCTTCGGCATACAATCGACACTCGATCGAATGCCCGCGCGGAGTGAGCTCGGATTGCTTCCAGATCCTGAACGCTTTCATCGCGGTCAAAATCTGCGCCTTCACAAGATCGACTCCGAGAACCATTTCGGTGACCGGATGCTCGACCTGCAAACGCGTGTTCATTTCGAGAAAATAGAACTCGCCATCTTGAACGAGGAACTCAACCGTCCCCGCCCCTTGATAGCCGGCCTTCTCGGCGAGACCGACTGCCGCCGCCGCCATTTGCGCTCGAAGTTCGGGAGTCAACGACGGTGAGAGAGATTCTTCGACGATCTTTTGGTGACGTCGCTGAACCGTACACTCGCGCTCAAACAAGTGAACGCAGCGACCGGTGAAATCGCCGAAGACTTGAAACTCGATGTGCTTTGCGTGGTCGAGATACTTCTCGAGGAAAACGATCTCTGATCCGAATGCGGCTTTTCCCTCACGCTGAGCCGATGCGATCAGCTCGGGCGCTTCGGCTTTCGAACGAATGACTTTCATCCCGCGACCACCACCCCCGGCAGCCGCTTTGACGATGACCGGAAAACCGATTCGCTGAGCGTGCGCGACCAATGTTTCGAGCGATTGATCGGAGCCGGCGTAACCCGGTACCGTCGGAACATTCGCTTTCTCGATCAACTGCTTCGCCGAGATTTTATCTCCGAGCGCGCGAATCGTCTCGGGCTTGGGCCCAATGAAAATTAATCCGGCATCGATGCACGCTTGTGCGAAGTCAGCGTTCTCCGACAAAAAGCCAAAGCCCGGGTGAACCATCGTGGCACCTGCAGCCAGCGCACCTTCGATGTTGCGATCGATGCGGAGATAGCTCTCGGCGGTCGTTGCGGGACCAATGCAGACTTTCTCATCGGCCATGCGCCACGCGCGAGTGCCGACGTCGACCTCGGAGTGAAGAAGAACGGTCGGAATGCCGAGCTCTTGCGCGGCCAGGATAATTCGGACGGCGACTTCGCCGCGATTTGCGATCGCTAATTTAGCCATTATGTTTTCCAAGACGGTGACCGCTTCTCTAAGAAGCTCTTCAAACCCTCTTGCCCCTCAGGTGAAACGCGCTTTTGCGCGATCGTTTTCGTCGTGAGTTCGCGCTTTTCCGCCCATGAAGGGAGAGTCGCCAGATCTCGCAGCATTTTCTTCGTGACCTGAACCGCTTCGGGACCGTTGGCCGCCAAAGCTTTCACAACCGTCGATACGAATTCGTCGACGTCGGTTTCGCCGCCCGCATACTCGATGAGTCCGCCGTCGGCCGCAGCCCACACGGTGAAGACTTCGGCTGACAACATGTATCTGCGGGCCGCACCTGCGTTCATTTTCTCAAGCACGTAAGGTGAGATCACCGCCGGCACAAGACCAATGCGATTTTCGCTAAACGCAAATTGTGTTCCTTCAACGGCGGCGACGAGATCGCAGCACGCCAGAAGACCGAGCGCTCCGCCCATCGCGTGACCATGAACGCGCGCGACAACTGCTTGCGGACACGCGCGAAGTGCCCAGAACATTTCGTCGAGCGCGTGAGCATCGGCGAGGTTCTCATCTAGCGAGAAGCCGGCCATCGAGCTCATGTACGAAAGATCAGCGCCCGCACAAAAACTTTTACCTTCTCCGCGAAGCACGAGAACCGAAACATCACGGCGCGAGTGAAGCGACGTAAAGGCGTCACGGAGTTCGCCGATCATCTCAGCATTAAAGGCGTTACGGATATCAGGCCGGTTTAACGTAACGGTTGCGACACGACCCACGATTTCGAGCAAGACTGATTCCATGCCTTACATCCTGAAGACGCCCTGACGAGCGTCTCCCCATTCAGCGTTGCACGAAGCCGAAAGCCCTAGTGCGAGCACACGGCGTGTGTCGGCCGGATCAATGATGCCGTCATCCCACAAGCGAGCTGTCGAGTAATACGGAGAAGACTCGGCGTCGAATTTCGCGAGCGTCGGCGCGCGGAATTCGTCTTGCTCCGCCTGAGACATCGAAATGCCTTTGGCTGCGAGCTGATCTTGTTTCACCGTCAGCAAAACGTTCGCTGCTTGTTCGCCACCCATCACCGAGATGCGCGCATTCGGCCACATCCACAAAAAGCGCGGCTGATACGCGCGACCGCACATGCCGTAGTTACCGGCTCCGTACGACCCACCGATGATCACGGTAAACTTCGGAACGCGGGCGTTCGAAACTGCCATGACCATCTTCGCACCGTGCTTCGCGATGCCTTCGTTTTCATATTTCTTACCGACCATGAAGCCGGTGATGTTCTGCAAGAACACCAACGGAATCTTGCGCTGCTCACACAGCTCGATGAAGTGCGCGGCTTTCAATGCGCTCTCCGAGAAGAGAACCCCGTTGTTCGCGATGATGCCGACAGGCATGCCGTAAACGCGCGCCCAGCAGCACACCAATGTTTTGCCGTAGCGCTCTTTGAACTCGTGGAATTTCGAACCGTCGACGATTCGCGCGATCACTTCACGCACGTCATAAGGTTTACGTGCATCGGCCGGAACAACTCCGTAAATCGAATCCGGTGCGTAAGCCGGCTCTTCAACGGGCGCTATCGTGAACGGGAGAGATTTGATCTTGTTCAAGTTCGCCACGATATCGCGTGTGATCTCGATTGCGTGATGATCGTCTTCGGCTAGGTGATCGACGACCCCGCTGAGCTCGGTGTGGACTTCTCCGCCACCAAGCTCTTGTGCCGTGACGACTTCTCCGGTCGCCGCTTTCACGAGCGGTGGGCCGCCTAAAAAGATCGTGCCGTTTCCGCGAACGATGACGTTTTCATCGCTCATCGCCGGAACATACGCGCCACCCGCGGTACATGAACCCATGACGACCGAGATTTGCGAGATGCCGGCGGCCGACATGCGAGCTTGGTTATAGAAAATGCGACCGAAGTGATCGCGATCGGGAAAGACGTCGGCTTGCATCGGCAAGAACGCGCCGCCGGAGTCGACGAGGTAAATACACGGCAATCCGTTTTCAGACGCGATCTCTTGAGCGCGTAAGTGCTTCTTCACCGTTAAAGGGAAGTAGGTGCCACCTTTCACGGTCGCGTCGTTCGCAACGATCATGCACTCAAGACCCGACACCACGCCGACACCCGCGACAACACCCGCCGCCGGAGCTGCGCCGTCGTACATCTCCCAAGCCGCCAACGTCGAGATCTCAAGAAACGATGAGCCCGGATCAAGCAAAGCTTCGATCCGCTCGCGAGCCGTGAGCTTGCCGCGTGATTTATGTTTCGCGACCGCATCCGCACCGCCGCCTTGTTTCACCAAAGCGATTCGTGAGCGCCACTCGTCGACATGCTTACGCATCGCCTCGGCGTTTGTGCGGAAGTCAGGTGACGAAACAGAAAGACTCGATTCAAAAACAGGACCCGAACTCATACGCCCCCAAGTGCGAGCTGCCGCGTGAACTCCCACGCGACTTCGACTTCCGCCACGAGGCGGCCGTCGGTGTCGTAAACAGATACAGTTGATTCAGTTTCAGCGGAGCCGCGCGCGCGCAGGGCGTGAAGGACGGCCTCGCGTTCGCCGACCGGAAAACGGAAAACCCCGCGCATCGAACCCGAGGCCCGCGCGAGAACGCGCAAGCGAACCGCCGAAGCCCGAAGCTCTTGGCGACGAAGATCGAGATGATGCTCCCAGAAAATTCGCGCCGCGAATTCGCCAAGCGCTGACAACGCCGCATTGTGGATTTGCCCGACTTCGCCTTGATTGCGTAAAAATCCGGGCATCGTCACTTCGACCGCGTCTTCGCTGAGACTTGCGATCGAAAACCCCATCCCGACCAAGAAAGGCTCGACGAGATTTGACGCTGCGCCTAAGAATTTGCGATTGAGCCAGCCGCTGCGCGACTCGATCAGCGCGCCAACCGACCGTGGATGACGGGCGAAGGTCTTCAAATCGTCGCGCAAAGTTTCGCGTAAACGATCCAGCATTTCGGCGAGTTTAGAGCGGTCCACACGTGGCCTCATCGTTTGACGTTTTCCCTGCTGGATGTTTACGTGATCACTCGGGACTTGTAAAACACGAAGGCTGAATATGAAGTACATCTCGCTCGTTGTCGTCTTAGCTCTGATGATCTGGTCGTGGTCGCTCGCAACCGCTGCACCTTCATTCACTGCCGATCAAACAAGACGCGTCGAAGAAGGGGTCGAAAATGACATTCACGCC
>CAJYIL010000585.1 GCA_913774795.1 Pseudobdellovibrionaceae bacterium | reverse complement strand
CTTGGCTGTTTCGAGAGATAGGCGTGGCCGTCGTTTTCTTCCATTTTGAAGTTATCGGGAGCCGCGATACAGCAGGCATCGCACGCAATGCACGAGCGATCGACGAAGTACTTGCCTGGTTTGTTCTCCGGCCAGGAGTCGTTTTTGTCGGCCATGATTTACACTGTTCCTTTAACTTTTGAAGCGGCACCCGAAGTGAGCAGTGCCCAAGCTCCGAACAAGAGACCCGTGAACGCAAGGTCACCGATCAAAGCGTGACGGTAAAACGGAAGAGCCAGAGTGTAACACTGAATGAGCCCGAAGCCTGTCTTCGCGTACATCTCACCCGATAACCAAACCGTGAAGTTCGTGATCAAGAAAAAGACCGTCGAGCCTGCAACGGAGGCCGCGACCACTCGGCCCGCGCTGGGCTTTTTCGTGAGTAGAATGCCGATGAGTGAAACCAGAACGATCGAGCCATAGACCGAAATCATTTGATCGTGAAATCCGAGGGCCAAATCTGAAACGAAAAGAGCGGCGAGCGGGATTAAGATCGCAAATGCTCGGCGACCCAGAACCGAACCGGAGAAAAGAGCCATCGCAACGACCGGAGTGACGTTAGCCGGATGCGGAATCAGGCGAGCAAAAGCTGCCATCGCAATCAAAGATAAAGCTAACCAAAAACGTGGGCGCATTCGAACCTCCGGAATCTGACTATCTCTACCATATTGGCTCATGGGGTCAAAGCTTCGTGGAGGTGGTCTTACGCCCGAGAACGCGACTGGATACGAAATAGCTGAGAATTGAGGTCAGAAGAAGCGTTCCCGCGACCGAAATAAGCAGAGCTCCAAGGTCGATTCGCATGGGCACCTCGAAGATCAAGCCAGTGACCAAAGCCGTCATCGCCAAGGCAAAGCCCGACCCGAGAACCGCCGCCGACAAACCGAGGACGGCGTATTCGCCGACAATCATGCGGCGGATCAGACGGCGGTCGGCGCCGAGCAACTTCTGAATGTCGAGCTCGGGCCGGCGGAGCACAAGATTGTGCGAGATGACGCCCATCAGAATGAGAAAGCTCATCAAAACCGCGACCCCAGCCGCGACGCGGACCGGCCCGACGATGGATCGCACAATCTCGAGAACTTTTTCGATCGTGCGCCCGATATCAAGCACGCTTAGATCCGGAAATTCTCGAACGAGATCGTATTGAACTTTCGATTTGTCGACCGAGGCTCGCGCGAGATGAACG
>CAJYIL010000584.1 GCA_913774795.1 Pseudobdellovibrionaceae bacterium | reverse complement strand
CATGAACAATACCGGCAACATGAGAGGCATCACGCTGAGCGATCAGGAGCTCCGCGCGATCGCTTATATTCTGAACAAGTAAACCGCACCTGGTCTTGACGCGCGTGGAGGCTCCTTCGAGAATCGGAGGATGTCTAAAACCACGCGCGCCTTCATTCTCAAAGCGACCGCTCTTCTATTGACGTTCACCTTCGTGATCGGCTCGGCTGATACATCCGAGGCGCGACGCCGTCGCCGTCGTCATAAGCGCGCAAAGAAACGTGCCGTCATCAACGAGCCAGACCTCTATCAGCGCATCGGTGGCAACAAAGGTGTCGCAGATCTCGTGAACGAATGGGTCGCGAGCGCGATGGCCGATGGTCGATTGACCGCAAGCTTGGGCGGAGAAAACCCGAAGCCGGCCGCTGTTGCAAAAATAAAAAAAGATCTCACCACCGAAGTGTGCGAACTCAGCGATGGGCCTTGTAAGCTGGCAGATCCGAAAAAGCTCCCGGAGCCCTTTGGTTTGCCTGAAGACAAATTCGTCGTCTTCGCCGATCACCTGGTTCGTTCCATGGACAAATTAAAAATCCGCGAACGCGAAAAGAACGAACTCTTGGGTCGTATCGGCGAAGTCCGCGTCGACGGGCCTACCGACGCCGCCGACACTGAAGAAGAAGATTCTGCTGAGGGCTGATTACTTCACCGTGACATGAATCGTTTGGCTCATCATTTCTCCGTAAGAGAGATGTGCGCCATCGGCGAACTGAAGTGTCAGCGTATGTTTGCCCGGCGCTAGTCGGAGCTCGGTTTCTGATTGACCCTTTTCAAAATGGAAGTGCTTGGCGTCTGTCGGAATCGCTTGGCCTTTCGGGATCGCGGCACCGTCGACGATGAGATGGTGGTGGCCGGTTCCAGGGGTGCTATTTCCGGCCTCAGCGACTTTCATCCCCTCGACCGCGAATTTGACTTTGAATTTCGTCTTTACGGATGCTCCGTCCTTCGGTTCGGTGATCATCACCTTCGGCAATTTCACAGCGCCTTCGCCCGTTGCGACGGTCGGCGGAGCCGACATCGCCGGGGGTTCGGCAGGAACGTTTGTGTGGGGAACTGCGACGGGTTCTGCGGCAAGCGAGAGAGCCGAAAGCAAGATCGAGGCGAGCAACATAAGGTCTCCTGGCAGAGGTTAGATGCGTCAATGAGACCCTGAGAGACCCGGCTGATCAAGCCAGTTGTGATGATTTGTGCGTTGAATCTCCAGATTGGCTTAGAGATTTGAACCGACGAGTGGCGCTAGCTTTGTAATGCGCCCAACTGGCGAGGAGGTTTTATGTCAATTCTTTGGATGATCATCATCGGTTTCGTTATCGGTCTCGTAGCACGCGCTATTATGCCAGGCCGTGATTCTGCGGGTTTCATCGTAACGACTGTTCTCGGTATTCTAGGTGCCGTGATCGCGGGCTTTTTGGGTCAATCGCTCGGCTGGTACGCACCGGGTGAACCTGCGGGATTCATCGCGAGCGTCATCGGCGCACTTCTTGTGCTCTTTGTTTACCGCGCGGCGATCGGCCGTCGTTCGACGATCTAATCTCTTTAATCATCTGCCCGGAGGTGGGGCGGCTTTCTTAAAAGCTGCCACCACGCCGCTAGACCGACCAGCGCTCCGCCTAAGTGTGCGAGCGCTGAAACTTGCGTCAAACCCGCGACTTGGTCATAGGCCATGCTGACTTGCATGATGACCCAAATAATCAACAGCAAATACGCCGGGACTCTTAGCCAACCGACAATGAAAAAGAAGCCGAGCTTCGCTCTCGGAAATCTCAGCATATAGATCATGCCGAGAGTTGAAATACCGCCGGATGCTCCGACGAGAAGAGAGTAGCCGCCTGGTTGCAGAAGAGCGTGAAGAAGGGCGGCGCCGACCGAGCCTGCGATCAGCGTCATCACGTAGTTCGTTGTTCCGAGTTCGTCTTCGACGCTATCCCCGAAGAACCACAAGTAATACATGTTGCCGAGTAAGTGCATCCAACTTCCGTGAAGGAAGAAGTAGGTGACGAGCGTCAGGCCCGATCGACGAAGTAAATCTTCGTTGTCGAGCGCCCAATGATCGACAAACGCATCGTGCGAGAAGCCATAGATGCTAACACCCATCACGACCGCGATCGTGATCCACGTCGCCCACGGTCGGATCGTAATTCGATGTTCGCGCTTTGTCGGAAGAAGAAGTGCGAGCGACAGAATGGCTTTGAGAAGCGACGGAGTGTCTTCGCCTTCTTTCTTCCAGCCGAAACCGTAGTCGTTCGCGTCGAGCCTGAAGGTCGATCGGTTCGCGATGACGCGCCCGTGATGAGTTTCGATTTCATTCAGCGCATCTTGGATATGCGCGGGTAAGTGCATCTCTTTATCGGCTTCGTTCGTGAGAGGTAAGTTTTCGAACTCGTGCGAATCGAACCAGGCGAGCTCGCTGTGTCCGCAGACCTCGACGTCTTTTGCGCGACCGAGAACGTTGAGCGACACCTTTCGCATGTGCGCACCGCAAGCCGGGCACAGGCGGTCGCTCGTCGAACGAGACGCTTTGTAACCCGTAACCAAACGTTTAAATGTCAGCGGCGAAAGAACCTTTGCGAGCGTCTCGATGGCGATGCTTCGTCCTCCGCAATCCAAGCAGACGAATTGCGACGGACCCGACGCAGTCGGAGCTTCTACGAGCGCGCGTCGGCAAGCAGGACAAGTGAGCATCGAAACCTCTTAGAGAGTTCTATCATGATTGATTCGGCAATCTTTCTCAATGGAAGCGCGACTTTTCCTGGGAGCAGCGCGTGTAAGTTCGAACTCGTGTAGGAGGATTCCAAATGAAAGCCAAACTCAAACCACTCTCTGAACAAACCATCGTTATCACCGGAGCCTCAAGCGGCATCGGTCTCGAGACCGCTCGCCAAGCTGTCTTTGCCGGTGCCGAAGTTGTGCTCGCATCGCGCAACCTCAAAGAACTCAAATCGATCTGCGCAGAACTCAACGCCCAAGGTCCAGGTCGGGCGATCGCCGTTCAATGCGACGTCAAAGACGCCGACCAAGTCGAGAGACTTGCGTCGCGTGCGACCGCCGAGTTCGGCGGTATCGACACGTGGATCAACAATGCCGGAGTCACGGTTTACGGAAAACTGACGGAAGTGCCGCTCGAAGAAAAACGCGAAATGTTCGAAACGAATTTCTGGGGCACGGTTTACGGCTGTCGTTCGGCGGTTCGCGCGCTTCGCGAGCGTGGCGGTGCGATCATTAACTTGGGTTCGGTCTTGTCGGATCGCGTGATTCCGCTTCAAGGCATGTATTGCGCATCGAAACACGCGGTGAAAGCTTACACTGATGGCTTGCGAATGGAGCTCGAAGCCGAACGTTATCCGATCTCGGTCACGTTGATAAAACCCGCGGCAATCGACACCCCTTACGTCGACCACGGAACAAATCATCTCGAGCATCACCCCACGCACGCGGCTCCAGTTTATTCTCCGTCGATCGTCGCGCGGGTCATCTTGCACGCGGCTGTTCACGGCGGCCGCGATTATTTCGCGGGCGATGCGGGTGTCATGTACAAGTGGATGAATGCGCTCATGCCTCGCGTGATGGATTTCGTCATGGAAAAAACGATGATGGAAAAGGGTCAGTCGGATCCTAAACTTGATGAGGGCAAGCTTCGTCCGAACTTGCGTCATGCTCCCTCGAAAGAGGGAGCGGTTCGCGGCTCCTATACAGGTCACGTGATTGAAGTCGCACCCTACACGGAAGCCGAAATGCATCCGATAGCGGCGGCAGCGCTCGCAACCGGTTTAGGTCTGGCCGCCGCGTTAGCCGCAAACGCGTGGATGAACCGTTCGTCGCGCGGAACCTCGACTTCATCTTCCCGACGGACAACGGCGGCGGGAGCGCCGGTTGGGGCCTCAAGCCGGCGAAAAGGCGCAGCTGGCCGTCGTGCGGCAACGTCGACCGCGTCCCAGGACATTCACTAAAGACATCATCTAAACTCCGGAAATCGTTGGTCGATTTCCGGAGTTTGTCGTCCGGTTCGCGACCTTCAGTGAGTCCTAAATATCGCAGTCTTCGCGTGCGTGAATGGCGCCGTTCTTGTATCGTGGCCAGCACGTGATCACCGTAAAAGAAGCCGCTCAAAATGATTCCTCCAAACTCGACGAGGTTCTCCATCAGCGTTTTGGTCTTCGCGAGTTTCGCAAAGGTCAACGAGGCATCATCGAGTCAGTCATCGCAGGGCGAGACACGATGGCGGTCATGCCGACGGGCGGCGGTAAATCGCTCTGTTATCAATTACCGGCGGTCGTTTTAGATCGACTCGTGATCGTGATTTCACCTTTGATCGCTCTGATGCAAGACCAGGTGCGAGGGCTTCGCGCGATTGGCATTCCAGCAGGTTGTCTCTACTCAGGGCAAGAGCTCGACGAGAAGCGCGAAATCTTTGCCGCGATTCGCAAAGGCGGCACTTACGTTCTGTACCTCTCACCGGAGCGTGTGCAAAAGCCGGGTTTCGCCGAGTGGATCAAAACACAAGACGTCGCTCTCTTCGCCATCGATGAAGCTCACTGTGTCTCCCAATGGGGGCCCGATTTCCGGGTCGATTACTCGAAGCTTCGCGGCTTGCGCGAATGGAAGCCCGGCGTTCCCATTCTCGCCTTGACGGCATCGGCGACGCCCACCGTTCTCGAAGACATCATCATTACGCTTTCGATGCGAAATCCCGATCGACATGTTCGGGGCTTCTATCGTCCCAATCTGTTTTACCAAGTGAGTGTTTGCGAGACTGATGAGGAGAAGTTGGCGTTTTTGAAGGCCGCGGTTCGCCGCGTGACCGACGGCCGGATTCTCATCTACTGCGGCACACGTAACAGCGCCGAAGCTCTTTCGAAAGACTTGAGCGGCGAGTTTGAAGGCGTCGACTTTTATCATGCAGGCCTAAGTGCCGACGAGCGTATGGCTTCGCAAGAGCGACTGAATGCGCGTGAGACCCGCATCTTGTGTGCGACGAATGCATTCGGCATGGGCATCGACTATCCCGACGTCCGTTTGGTGATCCATCACCAGATGCCCGCCAACGTCGAATCGTTTTACCAAGAGATGGGGCGCGCGGGACGAGACGGTGCGATGTCGCGCTGTCTTTTGCTTTATTCAAAACGCGATAAAGGTTTGCAAGCCTACTTCATTCAGCAGTCGAAGGCCGAGCCTCGGGTTATCTCATCGAAGTGGCGTGCACTCGACGCCATGACGGCGTTCAGCGAAGGCGGGGAGTGTCGTCACGCCGGTATCCTCACTTACTTCCGGGACGCCGAACGAATCACGGCGTGTGGCCACTGCGATATTTGTCAGCCAGCTTCTGACTGGGTGATCGCACGTCCCGCAAAAGTCATGTCGGTGAAGGTTCGCAAGAAGTCGGCTGCGCCCAAGGATTTGCCGGGTCTTCTGCACGGACCCGAAGCCGAGGTGCGCGCATCACTCCTTCGCGACTGGCGCAAGAACTACGCGACGTCGAACGACATTGCGGCCTTCATCGTTTTCTCAAATAAGACACTCATTGATCTCGCGAACAAAAATCCGCGGTCTTTGTCAGATCTCTTAACCATTTACGGACTGGGCCCACAGAAGGTCGAGACGTTCGGCGCCGACATTCTCGCTGAGCTCGACAAGCTCCGTTGATCTGAGCGATGCTTAAGGAATGACATCATCAATCTCCGAGATGCAGCCTGATTCGATCGCGCACTATCCTCTTCTGATCAAAGAGCGCGATCTCGATTCGTTTGGTCACATGAACAACGCGACTTACATGACGCTCTTTGAAGAGGCCCGTTGGGACGTCATCACAAGTCGCGGCTACGGTCTCGATAAAATTCATGCGCTCAAAATAGGCCCCGTGATTCTCGAGGCGTCGCTTAAGTTCAAACACGAGATTCGTAACCGTGAGCAAGCGAAGATTACGACCGGCGTTCTCAAGCACTCCGGTAAAATTACGGTGCTCCGGCAAGTCATGTTTAACTCCAGAGGTGAAGAAGCGTGCGTCGCTGATTTCGTCATCGGGCTTTTCGACCTACGCGCGCGCAAGCTCATCGATTACACGCCCGAATGGAACAAAGCGCTCGGTCTGAAGACGTGAGGAAGCCGCACATTTCAAAATCGAAAGAGAAGGGCCTGCCACGCATTATTCTTGCGAGCCAATCGCCAGCACGTAAACGCTTGCTCAAACGGCTGGGCTACTCGTTTCAAGCGATCCCCGCGCATCTCGACGAAGAGAGCTATCGGGCGGCGTCTCCGCGCGCGCTCGTGCAGCTGCTTGCTCGCGAGAAGGCACGTGCGATCGCACATCAGTATCCTGACGCGATCGTGATCGGCAGTGACCAGATGCTGGTGCTCGGGCGACGCATCTTCGGCAAGCCTCAGACTGAAGAGAAGGCGTGCGAGCAACTAGCAGCGTGCTCCGGAAAAACGGTGTCGCTCCTCACTGCGTTGACCGTGATCATTCCGCCCGCTCAAAAGAAATCCCGCGAGGTCTCCTGCCTCGATGTCACCCGGATGAAATTCCATAAGCTCACTGCTCAAGAGATTTCGGATTACGTTTGCCAAGATCAACCGCTCGAATGCGCGGGAAGTTTCAAGATCGAGAAAAACGGTCTCCGTCTCTTTGAGACAATCGAGACATCAGACGCATCGGCGATCGAAGGATTACCCGCGCTCGAACTCAACCGAATTTTACGTCATGCGCGAAATGCATGATAACTTGATCGCTATGTATTACCGGGTAGGCTGCGTCATACGCTAAGTTTGACCCACGTTCCGCACTCACACCTCAGCGGACTAGGTGGTGATACTCCATGAAAACAATGATTCTTACAGCGATTGCGTTTCTCGCACTCACCGGTCAAGCGAAAGCCGACCACGTCGAAGACCGCTCGTTTCTCTCGGTCGAGTTTCAAAAAGCCGATGCCCAAACAGTCTACAGTATTTCAGACCGAATCAATCGTTTGCCCCCAGATCAACAGATGATTCTCCAGCATGTCGCAACCGAACAAGCGCAGATTTGGGGCGATACAATTCTCGAGGGCGATTACCAGGCCGACGGCCAAAC
>CAJYIL010000583.1 GCA_913774795.1 Pseudobdellovibrionaceae bacterium | reverse complement strand
TATGGGATCGCGGCTTACGTCATCGTCGATCTTTTAAAAAATCCCGCCTCGCAAGTTCCAGAAACAGCGGTCGTGGGGACTGGCTTCCAAATCGCACAGCTGGGTCTTGGTACATCTCCCGCCAATTGGGCGCTGCTCGTAGCACTGTTATCGGTCGCCGTTTATTCTTTCATCTTCGCGCGAACGCGCCTTGGGTTTCACCAACGGCTTGCCGGCGGCGCTCCGATGGCGGGCGTTCTGGCTGGAGTGAACATGGATCGACAAACCATCGTCGCTATGTTTTACGCGGGCGGTTTCGCGGCTCTCGCGGCCGCAGCACCCGTGCTCGGATTTGCGCATAAAGCGCGTGAAGGCTTCGCCGGCGGAGCGGGATTCGTTGGAATCGCGGTCGCATTACTTGGAAGAGGGCGACCGATCGGACTCTTGGTTTCCGCTCTTTTGTTTGGCGTGTTGATTAAGGGTTCGCTCGATCTCGATATCGACACTGATTACGTGTCGCGCGATCTCTCGACCGTTATTCAAGCTCTCATCGTCGTGACAGTCGCGAGCCAACCCGGGTTGATGGCATTAGCTGATCGTTTTAAAAGAGGTCGCGCATGATCGAAGAACTTCTCTTAAGCACGATGCGGTTGTCGGTACCGCTGATCTTCGCGGCGCTCGGCGGATTGATGTGCGAACGAAGTGGTGTCGCGAATATTGCGCTCGAGGCTCTGTTGCTTTTCGCGGCGTTTGCCAGCGGCGGAGTCACCTACCTGACCGGGGACGCTTATCTCGGGATCGCGGCGGGCCTTGCCTGCGCGGGACTTGTTGGTGCTGTCTTCGGAGCGATTTGTCTCTGGGGTCGGGGCGATCAAATCGTGATCGGCACGGGCATGAACTTACTGGCCGCCGGTTTCATTCCCGTTCTCACCAAAGGCCTTTTCGATCGTACGGGCTCAACGCCAGCTCTCGAGACGAAGCAAACCTTCCATGAGCCCATTTGGTTTTTCGTGGCGGCGATCGCGATTTTCATTTTGCTCGAGTTTGTTTTCCGTCGAACGCGCCACGGTCTAAGAATCACGGCGGCTGGCGAAAACCCTCTGGCTCTTCGCACTCAAGGGGTCAGTGACCGGGCGGTTCGTCTGCGCGCGGTCATCGAAGGTTCAGTGATCGCCGGCGTCGGCGGCGTTTACCTGGCGCTCTGTCAGGGAAGCGGGTACATCAGAGAGATGTCTGCGGGCCGTGGATTTATCGCATTGGCCGCTTTGATTTTCGGAGCGTGGAGGCCCTGGACGACGTTACTGGCCTGTTTGTTCTTCGCATTCTTGGATGCCGGACAAATTCAACTTCAAGGCGTGCAGGGCTTCGTAATTCCGAACCAATTCATTCAGATTTTACCCTACGTTGCCACACTGTTTGTTTTAATCTTCGCCAATCGTCGTGTCGCGGCTCCAGCGGCGATCAACCGGGACATCTGATGTTATCGGCACTGATCATCACGCAACTTCAGTTTCGTGAGAAAGCTTGCGAAGTCGAATCGCTCTGCAAGATCGTGACGTCATTTCAGATGGCGTCAAAAGGCTTGGCAGAAGAAGACTCTTCTCACTAACCTGGGCTACCTTATCAAATCAAAGCTTACACAAAAGACGGCGCCCCATTTCTCATGAGGCTTGAAAGCGAGAATCGCCCCGATGGTCATGCGCAAATGATCTTACGGTTGATCTTCGACGAAACTCTTTAGGCGAGCCCGTTGTCTTTCATCCAGCGGACACTCTGCTCGAGTGCATAAGAGGCTGGCTTAAACTTCAGCCCGAGTTCGTTTTGAGCTTTCGAGTTGTCGAACCAGTGGTAAAGCGTGGATGTCCAGGCGGTCTCCGAGTTGACCGGGCCTTTTTTGCCAAATTTTTCGAGGACGTCGCCGACGGCTCCGAGTGCGAAGATCGCCGGTCGCGGAAGAGCTATCGACGGTGGTTTCACACCAGAGATCGCCGCGATCTGATCGAAGACGTCTTTCAGTAAGAGGTTTTCGCCGCTCACAATGTAGCGCTCAGCGGGCTTGCCCTTTTGCCAGACGGCGATGATCGCATCGAGCACATCATCGACCGAAACGATCGAGACGCCTCCCGGCGGATACATCGGAAATTTGCCGCGAGCGACTTTGAGTTGCACTCCGCGCGAACCTTTCTTCGCGTCGGCGGGGCCATAGATCGTGGATGGATTGATCATGACCGCATCGAGCTCACCGCGAAGGACTGCCGAACGCACCAAGGCTTCGGCTTCGTACTTGGTATCGAAGTAACCGAGATGCAAATGAGCCACGTTGTATGTCGAAGTCTCGTTGAGAGGGACGCGGTCAAACGAAGCGCCAATTGCGACAACCGATGAGAGATGAACAAGTTTGCGAACGTTGTTCAAGCGGCAAGCTTCAATGACATTTGCAGTGCCGACCACGTTCACCTTATGCATAGGTTCACGTTGGGCACGTGAGTAACCGATGAGCCCAGCCAAATGAAAAACCGTATCGATTCCGCGACACGCTTTGATTAACGACTCCTTGTCGGTGACGTCACCAGCGACGATGTCGAGTTTGAGGCCCTCGAGCTCTTCAAGCGAAGACGACACGCGCTTGATGATGCGAACATCGTGTCCTTCGGCCAAGAGCCTTTTGACCAACCAGCCGCCTAAAAATCCCGTTGCTCCCGTGACGAGAACCTTCACTTGCGCCTCATTAAGTCGCGACGACGTTGTTTTTCTTCAGCTTTGAAGGTGCGCTCGAAACGATCGGCTTCCGAGCGTTCAGCGCGGGAGATCCATTGCGCAAGAAGGATCTTTGTCGAAAATCCGATGATCCAACCGAGGAGGCCGCCCGCGATGACGTCGATCGGAAAATGAACGCCGACATACACCCGCGAGAACGCGACGAGGGCAGCGATGAGAAACCAAAGCGGTGTGCCCACGGGAAATGCACCCGACAAAACCGACGCACCCGCGAAAGCGTTGGCTGCATGGTTGGAAGGAAAGGATGTTCCTGAATGATGATCGGTTCTTAAAACGACGTGAAGTCCCGCTTGTTCGGGTCGATTTCGTTGAGCAACTGATTTGATGACTCGGTAAGAAACCAAATCGGAAACACCGACCGCGATCACCAAAGTGAGAATCCACATCAGAGCCCGGTAACGCTGCTTGAAAACCCAGAACATGACGACGGCAATGATCGCAAACGGGAGGTAGGGGCTTCGATTCAGATCGGTCAGAAAGGGGAGAGCGGCGTCGAAGACCGGGTTGCCCATCTCGCCGTTGATGCGCTCAAAAAGCCAGTGATCGAGGTTGACGAAATTCTTGATGAGAGACGGATCCATAGCAAAACCGTAATCGGATTTGGCGTGACCCGCAAAAGAAAACGGG
>CAJYIL010000582.1 GCA_913774795.1 Pseudobdellovibrionaceae bacterium | reverse complement strand
ATCATCTTCTTTGTTCCGGCGCTCGATCTTCAGGCCCATTTTCAGGTTTACGCGCTCGTTTTGTGTAGTGCATCTTTCGGGGTGTATTGCATTTCGAAAACGAATTTGTTGAGCGCCACCTGTGAGTAGGTGCCGTTGGTGCCCCACGTACCTTTCGATGAGCCTGTCTGAGCAGTGCGTTTACCGTTTTCGAGAACGTACTGTGTGTAAGTGACGAGGCCGTCTCTCGTGAATGTGAAGCGCTCTTGGAGCTCGCGGCCTTGTAATGTGTACGTGTTGCACCAGGCATTCGAAAGGAAGCTGTCGGACACTTTCGTTTGGCCCGCACCGCCCGTGGTCGGCGTGCCGTTCGATTGGTTTGGTTTCGTGTCGCTGCTGGAATTTGAGCTTCCGCATCCGGCGAGGGCGATAAGAACGAGGGCGGCGTAAACTGCTTTCATTTGAGTCTCCGGTTTAGTGGCAAGGATCGTAAATGGTTGTGCCTTGAGAGTTCGTCACGTAGACGCGGTCGGCGCCCGTGCGGGTATCGCGAGCCATGTATTGCGCCTGGAAGATGTATCGCTTTTGGTTCATCCAAAGTGTCAACACTGGGCCATCAAGCTGCCACTGGCCAGTCGCCTGCTCCATGAAAGTGCCGCGCGAATTTTTGAAAGCGAACTTCTGGTAATCGAGTGTTCCGCCGTCGCTAAAGAGCACGCGATCTTGAACGCCTTGGCCGCGTTCCACGTAAGCTCGGCACCACGCGTGTGACGTGAAGCCGTAGGTTGTTTGGGTAGTGACGCGCGGATCAGCGGCCGGGGCCGCCGCAGTTTTTCCGCAGCCGGCGAGAAGTGCGAGGGCCGCGACTGCGGTTGTCTTGTTTCTCAGATGCATGGGTCAAAAGCCGTGTCGCCCGAACCGTCGACGAGGTGAAGTTTCTTGGCGCCCGTTTTTGCATCGCGGAGATCGAGGTTCACACCGAAGCTCAATGTTTTTCCAGTGGTCGTGATGAGCGTGAGTTGTTGGCCGTTCAATTGGTAATTGCCTTGAACGGTTGAGTTCGGAATCTCAGCGCCGCGGCTGCCGGTCGAAAGATCGTAGTCATGCATGTCGAAGTCTTCGATGTTCGGAAAGTTCAGACGAAGCTGGAACGCTTTGTTGTCTTGTTGGAACGTCGTGCACCAGGCGTTACCCATGACCGCGATGTCGCCAGCCGGAACGCTGATCTCGGTTGAGTCTTTCTCGTTGGGCTGACCTGGGTTCTGGCTTGAGTTGCCTGGCTGACCCGGAGTCGCACCACCGTTGCCGTAAGGGTTACCGGAGTTGCTGCAAGCCGAAAGTGCGAACGCGAGAACGATGAGCGCGAAGCGAGACATTCAATTTCCTTCGTTTAGATGGATGCTTGAATCTCAAAAGTTCGCGCCCGGAGCAAGCAGCTTTAAACGCGCTCGAGACGCGCGTATTTAGCTACGAATTTCTTTACGGTGTTATCGGTGAACACCACACTGACTTTGACGTCGGCTCCGGCGCCTTCGACCGTTAAAATCGATCCTACGCCGTAACTCGGGTGGCGAACGCGCATGCCTTTCTTGAAGGCGGCTCCGCCGTCTTCCTGGTCAAAGCTTTCATCGCCAAAATCTTCATAGTTCGGCATGTGATCTTGGTTGCCCATAAGCGGGTGGGGCTTGCCCCGTGGGGTCGTGCCGGCCCAGCTCGTGTCGTTGTCGTCGTAGCCGTCGCCGCCCATGCGCTCACGCATGCGGTCCATGAAGCGCGGGCGATTGACGCTTGTCTGTTGAGTCACGAGCTCTTTCGGAAGTTCCTTTAAGAAACGGCTCGGCGGATTTTGTTGATCTGAGCCCCAGACTTTTCTTGTGCGAGCGAAGGTGAGGAAAAGTTTCTTCTCTGCTCTCGTCATGCCCACATAGCAAAGTCGTCGTTCTTCTTCGATCGCGGTCGGGTCGTTCGACTCATCAGCCGCACGTGATGACGGGAAGAGGTTCTCCTCCATCCCGACGATGAAGACGACCGGGTACTCAAGACCTTTGGAGATATGCAAAGTCATCATCGTGACCGCCTTCTCTTTAGCGTCTTCGTCTTCGACCGAGTCGGCATCGCTCACGAGCGACATCTCTTCGAGGAACGACTGAAGTGTGGCTTCTTCTCTTCGCTCTTCGTTGAACTTCGCGATGGCGTTATCGAATTCTTCTAAGTTTTCGATGCGAGCATCGGCTTCGGGATTGTCTTCTTCTTTGAGGCGAATGACGTACTCGGTCTCATCGAGGATGGCGTGATAGAGATCTGGGAGTGAGTTCTTCTTGTCTTGAGCTTTGAGTCTCAAGCTTTCGATGATGTTTAAAAAGCCCCTGATCTTGCTCGTGGTGCCCGCGTTGAATTCACGGTGATCGACCGCAAGAGCTGCGGCTTCGATCATGCTGATTTGTCTTTCGTTTGCGAACTCTTCCAGGCGTTCGATCGTCGTCTTTCCGATGCCGCGCGCGGGTACGTTGATGATGCGCTTAAGAGAGATATCGTCGGTCGGGTTGACGATGATCTTCATGTAACCGAGGACGTCTTTGATTTCCATGCGCTCGTAGAACTTCGTACCGCCCACGAGTTTGTACGGGATAGCGCGGGTTCTCAGTTGTTCTTCCAGGACACGCGATTGGGCGTTCGTGCGGTAGAAGATCGCGATATCGGTCGCAGCAAAGCCGTCGTTGAGAAGCTTTTGGATTTCTCCGACGACATAGCGAGCTTCGTTGTACTCGTTGTCTTCTTCTCGGACGATGATCGGGTCGCCTTTGTCGTTCTCCGTGAAGAGCGTTTTATCTTTTCTCTGGTTGTTGTTGCGGATGACTTTTGTCGCCGCCGTGATGATCGTTTGGGTCGAGCGGTAGTTTTGCTCAAGCTTCACGACTTTGGCGTCGCGGAAGTCTTTTTCGAAGTCGAGGATGTTGTTGATGTCTGCGCCTCGCCACGAATAAATCGATTGATCTTCGTCACCGACCACGCAGAGGTTTCGGCTCGCCTCCGCGAGTTTGTTCACGATCAAGTACTGAATGCGATTCGTATCTTGATACTCGTCAACCATCACAAAGCGGAATTTACGTTGGTAGGCCTCAAGTACGGCCGGGTAATCCATGAAGAGCTGATACGTCTTCATGAGGAGATCGCCAAAATCAAGAGAGTTGGCTTTCTGCATCTCTTGCTCGTAGCGCGCGTAAACTTCGATCGAGCGATCATCCATGAAGTGGCGTTTTTTCCTGACGTCGTCAGGGGTGAGGGCATCGGTTTTCGCGCCGTTGATTCGTGCAGCGAATGCTTTTGCCGGATGAGTTTTCTCATCGATGTTGAGAGCGACGCAGACTTTCTTCACCATCGAGAGTTGGTCGGCGGTGTCGTAGATGCCGAAGTAAGGTTTGTAACCTAAAAGATGAATGTTCTCTCTTAAGATGCGCGCGCAGATCGAGTGGAAGGTCGAAATCCACATGCGTCCATGAACTGGCACGCCGACTTGTTTTAGGATTTTAAGAATGCGGCCTTCCATCTCGCGGGCCGCTTTGTTCGTGAACGTGACCGCGAGAATTTCGTCGGGCGCGCAAAGACCTTTGGCGATCAAATTCGCCATTCTGAAAGTGAGAACCCGCGTTTTGCCAGACCCGGCTCCAGCCAGGATGAGAAGCGGCCCAGAAAGGGTTTCGGCGGCTTCTTTTTGCGGTGGATTGAGGGTGCTGATCAGGGACTCAAGTTCTTG
>CAJYIL010000581.1 GCA_913774795.1 Pseudobdellovibrionaceae bacterium | reverse complement strand
TGTGAGGAGCTGGTTCACGAGAACGCCGGGCGATCCCCATCCGCGCATGTTGTTCGCCGACACGCGGCCGCGGCGGTAGTGCCAGAGAGCGTAGCTATGATCGTAGAGGTCGATATCGCCTTGAACCATCGCCGCCGCGTTGTGGCCTTTGTCAAAACGTTGGCAGAGAAGATTGTTGCCGACCTGGTGATCCGTACAGAACTTGTAGTTCGCAAGCGTCACTGGGTCAGAGTCGCGATTGATCGAGCGGTTATACGCGTACTTGATCGCGGCTTTATCGTAAGTGCCGAGACCGTTCTTCTGAGAGAAGAAATCGCGTGTGTAGTCCATGATCGAAGACGACGAATATTGATCGAGATCTTCTTTCGCAACCGATTTATCGCCTTTTGCGAGCTTCGCTTCGATGTCTTTGTACTCTTGCGGGTAGTGAGCTTTATCGCTCGAACCGGCGAAATTGTGACGAAGACCCATCGCGTGACCGACTTCGTGAAGAGCGGTCGTGTAGTAAGTCAGCTGAGCGATTTCTTCTTCGATACGTGCTCGGTTGGCTTCGAGATCTTTCTTCGTCGCGCCCTTTTTCAAGAAGTTGTAGAGGTAACGAACCGCCGCGTCTTCGACGAGTTCGGTGCCGTGAATCCCATGCTCCGCATCGTGCAGAATCGCTTGGCGATCTGACTCGATTTTCGCCTGCGGGAAAAGAATCTGCTCCATCCCGGCGAGGTTCGGAAGCTCGTAGCCCGCCATTTTAGCCGGGAAGTTCGGGACCGCAAATCTCTCGTCAGCGATCAACTGCGAATCGGCCAAGATCAAACGCGACTTCACCTTCGACGCGATATTCATTGCACGAACATTCGCTTTGTCTGGAGTCTTGTCCATCATGTTGCGCGCCGTCTTCACTTGGAGAAGCGGCGACGAATTGTTGAACGCGCCCCGCGTGCGCTTATCGAGACCGAGAGCTTTGCGGTTCTCGACAAACGAGCGCGCCGTTGCGCGGTTGTCGAACGGCGACACGTAGGTCTGCGGAGTACCGAAACCCGTTGTTCCGATGATGTCTTTCAGAGGATCTTCGGAAACGAGCAAATTAATTTTATCGTCGACGCTTGCCACGACAGAATCGATGCCGTCACCGTAAACAGTCGCGCGAACGCCGATCAATTCACCGGTGCGAGGATCGCTGACCCACTGAGCGACGCCGAGGAGACCCGACTTCGTACGGTGCGGGTAGAAGGCGAGAATGTTTTTCGAAGGATCCGAGATGTCGGCTTCTGAAGACTCATCGAGAACGACGACGTCATCATCGCGATTCAACGCGGCTTTAAACGTCACGTTCCAATCTTTGATTACGCGGCGAGCGGTCGCCTTGTAGCGCTCAGGAAAATCTCGCGACAGAGTCCACGTGATTTTATTTGTCGAGCACGAACCCGCACGACCTTTTTCGCAAACGTTGTGGACGTTGGCGAAGAGCGAGATGTTCTTCTCCAAGATTCCGCGTGGGTCTTGGATGTTCTGTTGAGTGAAGAAGTATCCGAAACGCTCGAAGTCTTTCAGCGTGTAAGGGATCGGTTTGAAGTCCGAGGGCTTCGCTTCCATCAAGTGCGTGCGGTAAACGACGCGGTAAGCCTTTGGAGCTTCTGACGACATCGGGAGGATAAACGTGCCGTGGTTGGACGGGTCTTTGATCGACGTCTCGACGAGAAAGCTCATGTGGCCGTTTGCCGATTTCACGTCTTCAAGAAGCGTGGTGTTTTCTTCGGAGTACGAACCCCCACCTTCTTCATCGTCGCCAGCGCCTTGCGCGCGGCGATCTTTTGTTTGGCTGAGTGAAGCCGCAAATTTCGAGCGCGTGTTCGTCGGCGCCGCCCAGTCGACACGCATGTAAGCGCGACGATCCCAAGGATTCGTCGTGTCTTCGACGATCTTATTTGTCTCGTTACCGTAGTCGTTCTTATCGCGCTGGATGTCGAATTGCTTCGTGATCTTGTACGAAGCGACAATCGTGTTCGTCTGCTGACGTCCGTTCGGATCATAAACCGAGATGAACTGAAGTTCGTCTTTCGTGATTCGCGCTTTCACGAGACCGAAGTCATCCGACATGCCAGGTGTTGCGCCGACGGTGTTGTCGGAATCGGCGTCTTCTACCCCGCGAGAGAGGTGGAAAGTCTTGCCTTGGAAGTCAGCCTTCGCAACGTAAGCATCAGGGTCGACGTTGTTTTTGAGCTCTTTGCTCTTCGTACACGCCGACGCCACCATCGCCAAAGCGACGACGAGAAGCGATGTCAGCTGGAAGTTCGATGTTTTTCTCATGAGCAGAATCCTTTACGGTTGCGGAACCTTACAAAACTTAAAAATTCAAAATCAAATCGAAGAAACCCTGCGCGACCGATGCGTCGACGAATTTCACCGTGTTGTAGGTGCCTTCGTCGGAGATCGTTCCGCGCCGAGTGGCCACGCCCATCGACGCGCCAAGAGCCGGAGTAAATGAGTAATCAAGAGAGAGCGAGCTCAACTCGCGAGTTTCGCCGGTTCCCTGGAAGTTGATCGCGTAAGTGAGAAGCGTTGAGACTGAAACCGCGAGTTTTTCCGTGAGATTAAGTGAGACGTCGGTCGTGCTGGTGAACGCGTCTGGCGCGTTGATCGTGCCGTCGTTACGAATGTCGTAGTTATAGAAGCGGCGCGAGTAACCGAACTTTTGACCGAGGCTGAGCTTGTGAATGCGCTTCGTGACGCCAATCGAAGGCCCGATCGAACCCACGAATGTCCCGCGAGCCGACTCCCGAGACGCGCCGATAAAGCCACCCACACCGAGGTTGATCGCATCGAAAATCGGCGAACGGAAATCCTGACCTTCTCTGAACGACTTCACAACGGCGATCGTCGGGTCAACGATGTCGCCATCTTGCCCGTCTTCGAGTTCAAACGTGTACTCGCGGCCGTATCCGGCTTGAATCAGCGCAGTGATGTTGTGCTTTTGATCGGTGACGCCCGTGCGCAGTGTGTACTCACCGGACATCGCGCGATCTTCGTTCTTCTCGGGCGCAAAAGTACCCGCCGTATCGATGATAAATGACGATGCGAAAACGAAACGCTTGTTCGAATCTTTTTCTGGCAAACCCGCACTCACGTTCGCGCGTGGAAGAGCGCCAGTCGGGATCGCCGTTGGAATCGTCGTGCGCGTGGGATTCACCGTCATGTCGTCATCGGCCGTCGCCGTTGGCGCGGCTTGCGCCACAAGGTTCGGATCATTCTGGGCGAGCATCATTCGCTTTGCTGCGCGTGAAGAGGTCGCACGCGCGCGCTGCTCTTTCGTAATTGGCTCCGCGTGGGCCGTGCGCGCGAGGACCGTGAAAACAATCACGAAGAAGACCGCGAAAATGCAAAGCTCCCAGAAGCTGCCTTCTGATTGCGTCTGCGGGTCCTGGCTGTAGATCTTCGTTTCTCTTTTCACGCGCTTAAAGCCCTTTATGTCGGGGTGGAGCTTTTTGGCTCCAGCTCGGCCTTTGTCGGTCGAGCCCACGCCCTTTCTCGCAAGATCGGGACCACGTGGTTTTGGCCCCAGAGACACCTGCAAAACAGGAAAAAGCCCCTGTTTTTGGGCGTGTTGATAGCACGTAAAAGAATTTTTATGGCAAAAACGTGAAGATCCTTGCGCAAATTCGCTTAGACCCGACCCCAGAACGTGAGCGTTTGGCTCAGTTTCCAGTAAAATTGAAAAACAACCACCACTTGGAGTTCATGGATGAAGTCTAAACGTTGGCCCTACGCGCTCGCCGCGTTCGCCCTCTCAGTCGTTGCTTGTTCGAAATCGCAGCTCGTCCCTGAACCGGCGCAAAGTACGCGAGGCAACGAAGAAGTCATCTACGGTGACGACAATCGATCCGACTACTTTGACGTTAAAGACTTAGCCATTCGAGCGCTCTCGGAGTCGACAGTCGCCCTCATGAGCTCTTCGCAGATCGCGCCCGAGGTAAATGGGCTGCGCACCTTCAAGGGTGCCAATTACGGGACTTCGCTTGGACTCTGCTCCGGCGAGCGATTCGCCGAACAAAACACGGGAGCGTTTTGCTCAGGTTTTCTGATCGCTGATGATCTCATCGTGACCGCAGGTCACTGCGTGCCTGATTTGAAATCGTGCGGAGAAACGTCTTACGTCTTCGGTTACCGCGTAATGGCTCCGGGCATACTCCCCCTCTCCGCACCAGCCTCCGAAGTTTACTCATGCAAAGAACTCTTGCACTCGCAGGCACCGAGCGACGGCGCCGACTTCGCGATCGTGAAGCTCGATCGCAAAGTAAAAAACCATCTTCCCCTCCCGATGCGCTTGAATGGCGACGTGAAAATCGGTGATCCGTTGACGGTGATGGGCTACCCCGAAGGTCTTCCGCTTAAAGTTGCAGACGGTGCGGCGGTACGCACCATCTCGAAGCCAGGTTTTTTTGTCGCGAACACCGATACCTACGGCGGCAACTCAGGATCCGCCGTGATCAATTCCACGACTCGTTTGATCGAGGGTGTTTTGGTGCGCGGAGAGAAAGACTTCGAATGGACGCCGGCGGGATGCGCACGCAGCTACCGCTGCAAAGACACCGCATGCCGAGGCGAGGACATCACGCGGATCGGCGAGATCGCGAAGACGCTCACGGCGTTGGGATACTGAGGGTGAGCGGGCCGCGGTACGGCCCGCTGTGTTTAAACGTTCGTTTCGATTACAGAGCACGGTGTTTCTCATAAACATTTCTTGATTCGAATTCGTAGCGCTCAAGGGGTCTTGAGTGAGGACCGACTTCGCGGATCAGTCTTGGCTCTCTGAGCCACTCGCTCAGCCACCACCTTAAGCGTTTGCGCCACGGAGGAATGATCTCCTCGCGTTTAGGTAAAACGATTTCGACCTCGGGTTTGTTGAAAACTAGCTCTTTTGCGGACGATGACTTCATATAAATTCCTTTAGTTTAGTGCTCAGGCAAAACAATGCCTGCGCGGACTTTTTGTTCCGTTAAAAAAATTGAACGTGCGGTTTTTCGAACGCACGACTGCGATTTGGGGGATTTCGAGCGCCAAAGCGACTCTCAAGCCGAGCGCGCTGTTCTAATACAACAACGCAAGCTCTGAGAGCGGCTTAAGCTCAGTGATCAGCGGACTCGGATTTCGTTTGTGCTTTACTTCTGCTGGGTGCAGGAACGAAGGAGGCCGCCGGTCACATCAAATGCGATAACCATGGCTGCTGGGTGTGTTTCTGTTTTTACGATCATGTGAGCGTCCTCCTTTCGAGGGGATTGCCTCATCGAGTAGACGGGCTTCATTTAGGTTTAACAGTGAGCCGTGTTCTTTCCAATCTGATTTTCTTTTTAATTTCTAAAACTGGATCCGAACCGGCTGTTATCGCTTCGACTCCGCCTCGCTTTCGTATCGCAACGAGTGCTCACGAAACCATTTTGGAACCGTCACTGGTTTCATTATGATGACAGCGATGCCACCGAAGAAAATCAAATCGAAGAGAGCGAAATCTCTCACTCCTACCGAAAAATCAACTTTTGAAAAAGCAAGAATCGTGACCAACGATTCGGTCGCGAAGCTCGCCGACGACATTGTTGACTGCGAACGATGCCCGAGACTTCGCGCCTATTGCGAAGCCGTCGCTCGCGAAAAAAAGAAAGCGCATCGCGATGAAACTTATTGGGGTCGCCCGATTCCGAACTTTGGCGATCCGAACGCGAAGTTCGTCATTCTCGGACTTGCACCCGCCGCGCACGGAGCCAATCGCACAAGCCGTATGTTTACCGGCGATCGTTCAGGCCTATGGCTTTACCGAGCGCTTCACAAAGCCGGATTTGCGAATCAGTTCTCTTACGAGAACGCTGATGACGGTCTTGAACTCATTAACTGCGTCATTACCGCGACCGCGCACTGCGCGCCGCCCGATAACAAACCACTGCCCGACGAGATCGATCGCTGCCGCGAGTACCTTGAGCGTACATTCGCCCTTCACAAGCCAAGGGTGATCCTTGCGCTCGGCTCGATCGCGTGGACCGCCCTCTTTAATGAATTAAAACGCCAAGGCGCCTGGACAGGCGCTCGGCCCACGTTCGGTCACGGTGTTGAAGTGAAACTTGAAGACGGTCGCGTCTGTCTCGGGAGTTACCACCCGTCTCAACAGAACACGTTTACCGGCAAACTCACAGAGCCGATGTTCGACAATATATTTGCGCGCGCAAAACGCCTGCTCAAATAGACAGGCGCTTTTACTTCGCGACGATCGTTTTGATCTTCGCCTGAATCTTCGGAACCATCGATGCCGGCAAAGCAGCATAAGAGAGCGCGGGAGCTGACTTTTGACCG
Organism: Pseudobdellovibrionaceae bacterium; assembly: GCA_913774795.1. Classification (GTDB taxonomy): domain Bacteria; phylum Bdellovibrionota; class Bdellovibrionia; order Bdellovibrionales; family JAMPXM01; genus CAJYOV01. Next base: position 1,259 of record CAJYIL010000581.1, on the reverse strand, counting down.
TCGGTCATCGCCCAGTTCAAGAAGCTCACGAGCTCCTTGCCTTTCACTCCGGCCATCTCTTTATTGATCAAGAGGTACGTGAAAGCCGAGATCGGGTACGAGCCCTTACCTTCGGCATCCGTGATCGAGACCCGAAAATCTTCGGGCATCGTCTTGAGCGCGCCGGCGGCGGCTTCAGAAACGGCTTTCATCGAAGGCGCGACGAAGGCGCCCGACTTATTTTTCAACTCCGCCATCGGGAGTTTTTCTGCGGTCGCGTACGTGAGTTCGACGTAACCCATTGCTCCCGGAGTGTTCTTCACTTGTCCCGTTACGCCTTCATTGCCTTTGCCGCCGACGCCCGTTGGCCATTTGACGGTCTTGCCCGCGCCCGCACTCCAGGTCGAAGACACTTTTTTGAGGTATTCGGTGAAGACCGCCGTGGTGCCCGAAGAATCGGCTCGGTAAATCGGTATGATTGATGTGTTCGGGAGAGCGACTCCGGCATTCAATGCGGCGATCTTGGGGTCATTCCATTTGAGAATACGGCCCGCGAACATGTCGGCCAGCACCGCGCCGTCGAGTTTAATCGCCTGCTTCACGGTCGGAAGATTGTAGGTGATGACGACCGCACCCAGAACGGTGGGCACGTGAATCACGGCGCCGCCCACTTTCGCGATCTCGGCATCCGTCATCGGCGCATCGCTCGCACCGAAGTCGACCGTTTTCTCAGTCAGTTGCTTGATGCCCCCGCCGGAGCCAATCGCTTGATAGTTGATCTCAACCGCGGGATGCGACTTGTTGTAATCTTGAAACCACTTCGTGTAGATCGGTGCCGGGAACGTAGCGCCCGCGCCGTTGATCAATGTTTTATCGGCCGCGTGGACGTGGACCGAGACTAAAGAAACGGCTACGACCGCGAAAATTTTTGCGATGGTTCTGACCGGATTCTTCATGAAAACCCCTCTATCAAGATGCTCTTTAGAGTGTTCTACATCAGGGTCTTTTCAACCATCTGTCAGGCTTCTGTTAGGCTCCATCAGGGCTCCGTGAGCCAATCAAGCTGTGGCTTTTTTGCGCCATGTTTGTTCACGATCGTGCGGTAAACTTGGGCACTTGGCCGCTCCGTACGCTCGAAGGTCTCGTAGTTCACGTGAAAAAGCCCGAACCGCGGCCAAAAGCCTTTGATCCATTCGAAGTTATCGATCAACGACCAATGATAATAGCCCCGAATATCGAGACCGTCTTCGATCGCGCCGGCGACTTGCCTCAAGTGAGCT
>CAJYIL010000580.1 GCA_913774795.1 Pseudobdellovibrionaceae bacterium | reverse complement strand
CTCTGTCACAACGTCCAGTCGCGAGACTCCTGGCCAGGCTAGAGAAAGTCTTAAGACCCTGTGTGACCCGGCTGCACACTGGTGAAATAGGGCATGCGTTTATTTTCAGCTCTCCTGGCGGCTTTGCTCGCTCTTCCTTGCCTGGCCTCTTCGTCTGCACCGTCTTCAGGCGATCGCGCAGCTGAGAACATCATCGCGCAAAAAGCGCTCCTCGATCTTCAGTTCATGTATGAGGGGCGGGGAATGGTGGCGCCACCCAATCTTCCTCCGTACCGACTCGATTCAGCGTTCGGTCGTCGAACCGTCCGCGCGCTCAAAGGTCTTCTTCAAGACGACTTCGGGTTGATCGTCGAAAACGATGCGGTCATCGGTTATCACGATGAGGAGTACAAAGATCACCACGTTGGTGTGGTCGGCTGTGCGGTTTGTCACGCGGGTCGGGCGGCCGGCGTTTTTGTTCCAGGTCTCGGCAATAAAACCATCGATATTTTTTCGCTCGCACAAGCGGCTAAAAAGTCGAACCCGGCGACCGTCTACTGGCCTGACAAAGTGAACCGCGAGCTTCATGAGAACGCGATGCACTTTATCAACGAGATCGGAAATGAGAAGCTCGCGACGAAAACTCGCGGCCTCATCCCGATTGGGTTGATTCGCAAATGGTTCTTCGATACCGCCGGCGAAAAAATGGATTCAGATATTCCCGGCAGCGTGAAAGTCCCGGCACTTTGGGGTTACGGAGAAAAACGAAAAATCGGTTCGTTCGGCGACGGCTTCGGTCGCGGAGTTTTGCCGGGCTGGGCGATCGCGGTCGAACTTGTGGGCGGTCAAAAAGAGGCTAACGTTCATGCGTTCTTACCAAAGATCGAAGCAGCGGAAGACGCACTTGCTCATCTGCTTCCTCCGAAATATCCGTTTGCGATCGATCCCGTGAAAGCGGGTCGAGGGGAAAAGCTGTTCGTCAGAAACTGCGCGGGCTGCCACGGCACGTACGAAGTCGACTCTCGAGGATTTCCGGTTTTCAAAGAGCCTCTCTTCATCCCTCATGCGGTCGTTGGCACTGACCAGGCCCGCCTGGATGGCGTCACACCGCGATTCCGTGAGCTCGTACGCGCGAATCCGCTCAATGATCTCATTCAGGCGACCGATCTCGGACGCGGTTATCTCGCGCAGCGACTGAACGGGATTTGGGCGCGCTTCCCGTATTTTCATAATGGTTCGGTACCGACACTCTACGCGGTTTTAAAGCCCTCGGAGCGTCCGGCGAAGTTCAGCTTGCGAAACGCCGGTGAGCTTGAGCGATTCGATCAGCAAAAAGTCGGTCTCAACGTTGATCCGAAATCTGAAAAGTCGGGACGCTCGGTTTACGACACTTCGATGTTCGAGCATTCAAACCGCGGGCATGATTTCGCGTCGATGCAAGCCCTCACAGAGAGCGAGCGCTTTGATCTGATCGAGTATTTGAAAACGCTTTAATCGGCTTCGATGATGATCGCTTCGTTCGCACGAAGCGTGACTGTCTCTCCGCTCGTTTCGGGGGCCGAGAGAAGCGTTGAGAAAATCATGCGATCGGCGTTAGGGATCGCGATGGTTTGATCTCGGTCGGAGAAGTTCAAGGCCACGCGCAAAATCTCGTCGCCGTGTTCCCGCCGGTAAATCAGCACATTGCTCTCGGCGCTCTCGAGCGCGATCGAACCCAGCGAGAGAGCGGGATGCGCGCGTCTCAACGCAAGAAGAAGTTTGTACATGTTGAGCATCGATGAATCGAACTGCATCTCGTCTTCGACGTTGCGATCGGTATGCTGGGGGAGCCACGGCTCGCCTTCGGTGAAGCCGCCATCCGGCGTCCATGGCATCGGTGTGCGGACCGGGTCACGCCCCAATCCTTTCCCCGGATCTAAAATTTCGCGTGGATCGACGACGCGCTCAAGCGGGATCACGCCATCTTCCATCCCGAGTTCGTCTCCGTAGTACATCGTGGGCGTTCCGCGAAGAGTGAGCAGAAGTGTTGCGGCCACTCGCGCTTGAGCGAGACCGACACGTGAGGCGATTCGGGGACGATCGTGATTGCCGAGAACCCAATTCGGCCACGCTCCGGGGGGAAGTGATGCCTCGTACCGCGCGATCAAATCGAAAATCGTGTCGGCCTTCCACTCGGCATCGATCAAAGTGAAGTTAAACGGCATGTGCACCCCGTCTTGCTTCGGGCCGTAGTACTTCACGAGTTTTTCAAACGGCAGATAAATTTCTCCGATCAACACGCGGCCGTCGTAGCGGTCAGCGAGGGCACGCATCTCGCGTGCGACTTCGATCGCCTCGGGTTGATCGGTGGAGTTGAGTTGAAGCACCTTGTGCATCTCACCCATGTGCGGTTTGTAATCGGGATTGACCGGATTGTCCCGGAAATCTTGGGCTTTGATTACGTGCCAGAGAACATCGAGTCTGAAACCATCGACGCCGCGGTTGAACCACTTCCTCATCGAATCGTACATCTCGAGGCGCACGTGAGAGTTTCGCCAATTGAGATCGGGTTGCTCTTTCAAAAACGCGTGCGAGTAATATTGATTCGTCGTCGGATCAAATGTCCAGGCAGGTCCTCCGAAATCGCTGATCCAGTTATTCGGAGGTGAGCCGTCAGATTTCGGGTCACGCCAGATGTACCAATCGCGTTTTGGATTTTCGCGCGAAGATTTCGATTCTTGGAACCACGGATGTTGATCAGAAGAATGATTGGGAACGAAATCGAGAATGACTTTGATGTCTCGCGCGTGCGCTTCTTTGATCAGACGATCGAAGTCTTTCATCGAACCGAAAATCGGATCGATGTCATCGTAGTTCGAGACGTCGTACCCGAAGTCCTTCATGGGACTCGGGAAGATCGGTGAAATCCAGATCGCGTCGATGCCGAGCTCTTCAAAATAAGAAAGGCGCGAGGTGATCCCATCAAGATCGCCAATGCCGTCGCCGTTGGAGTCTTGAAACGAACGTGGATAGATTTGGTATATGACTCCGGATTGCCACCACTCTGTACGCATGTTCGCAATCTCCTCTGATAAATTTTTTTTGGCAAAGCACTTTCGTGAAAATAAATTTTCGCGCGCCTTCAATCGTCGAGAGCTGAGTCGCGGCCGGCAGTTACCGGTCTCAATTCGAGATTCGACATTTTCATGCGAAAAAAGACCTCGAGAAAAGTCTAGGGTCACCGAAGAGTTGTTTGTCCGGCGCTTGAATGTACATCCCTAGCAGGTGGCCAAGCGGTAAGCGGTTGCAAACGCGAAATCGGACAAACTTATTGGAGGACGTGTGCTGAGAAATAGCCAAAGCTGCCCGTTGCTGGAACTCCACTTGGACTTCGAGCGTGGGCCTCCCTAAACACCATCCGGCCTCAACCTAAAGTTGGCTAGGATATCTAAAGACGCTGGGAATTCGCCCGGCGTTTTTGTTTTTTAAGAGACGCGTGCCTGGATAAAACCGCGCGATCGTCTCGAGGAGAGCGGCCTCACTGACCGGCTTTGTGATGTGACCCTTAAAGCCCGCCTCGAAGGCCTTTTCCCGTTCCTCTTTCATTGCGTGAGCTGTAAAGGCGATCACCGGCTTTTCGTAGCCTTTGCCCTTCAACTCTTTGAGTGCGGCATAGCCATCCATCTCCGGCATCTGGATATCCATGAGAATGAAATCAAAGTCTTTTTTGAAGGCGGATTCGACGGCCTCGCGACCGTTCGTCGCGAAATCCGAGAGCACGCCGTGGCGATTGAGGAAAAGACGTAAGAGTTCGCGATTATCCCGCGAATCATCGACAATGAGCGCGCGGGCTCCTGCTACCGAGCGATGTTCTCGATTCGCTTGATCCTCGACGATCGAAGATGCGTCGCGACGATCTGCGATTTCGATCACGAAGTTTGAGCCTTGGCGCGAGCTGGACTCGATAAAGACAGTTCCTCCGAGCGCTTCGGCCAACTTTCTCGAGAGCGCGAGCCCCAGGCCTGTGCCGTCAGAACAAGAGCGAGAAGTGCAAACAAGAGCGTTTTCTCGAGATAGCGCGAACCTTCACCAAGAGCGGCGGCGAAATCATCTTCGATGACATTGAGTTTGGCGTCGATCTCACGAATGCGCGCCATTTGCGCGTCGATTCGATCTTTGGGCGCCCGCGTTTGCACGAGGGTTTGCAGCGTCGTCGCCTCGCGCATCAAAACTTGAATGTGATCGTCGGCGTCTTTCCAAATCGCCAGCGCCTTTGCGACGTGCGGCTCCCAATAGAAACGCTGGACAAAGCGAACGAGGCCGGGAACGTCGTCGGGGTGAATTCGACCTTTGCCCAGGCCGTCCTGGATCACTTGCGAATCGGGATTCGGCTTCAGCATTTCGATGCGAGCTTGTCGATCGCCGAGCGAGATTTGCATCTGGTTTTGAAATTCAGCGAAATCTTTTTCGCGCCTCGATTGCGCGTAATTTTGAAGTGCAATGATCGAGTCTTTCTCCGCCTTCGACCAGAGCCCATTACCTCCAACGAAAGCCCTGACGCTAGAGAGTGACTCCATCGCGAACCGAAGAGTCAGAAGTTCGGTTGCAATCAAGAAGGCCATCAAGCCCACGAGGATCGAAAGTTTACCGCCGACCGAAATGTCTTTCCAACGCCGAAACATAAGCTGCAAGCTTAAATGCATTTGCTTTACGGCAGAAGTGATTTTATCGGCGCGTTTAGGCAGTTGCGCCGTGTTGGCGCGGGTCGGGTGCGCTCAGATTGAGTGTTGCGGCCGATCTTCAGTCATTTCTTTGTCATGAAGCCAAGATCGAGCTCGTCGAGACATGTCTCGGCAAATCTTGCCGAGAAGTCGAAGAAGAGTCGCACGAAGAAATCTCGAGCGAGAGAGACGTGAAACCCAGCACGCGATCTCACACGATCGCCTCCGAGTTAGCTTCTCGATCTCGATAGACCTTCGCGACAAGCTCAACCACCTCGAAGACCTGTTCGGTCACGTCGATTTATCGATGACGACGGAAACGCGTCTCGAGCGGCTCACGGACCTCTGACTTGAAAAGTATGACCGTGAGAGAAAAGCGGCGAGAGCGATGAAACGAAAATCAACACAGTCATCGTCAATGAAGCTACATCACCAGAGCGAAGTTTCCACGACCTCCGCAGCGGAGGTAAAACGCAGCCGATACATTCCAATCAACCAGAGACACCGGGTCTCCGACGATAAACGAGGATGTAAGTTAGTGAGCGAACAAGGCCATAGGTGTGGGTCAATTGTTGGGGAAACTTCACTGCACATCGCGCGGCGAGAAAGAGACAACGTCTGGAGGAGGTCAGCATGGCAAAGAAGAAAGCAACACGGAAGAAGACCGGCGGTCGCAAGAAGGCCGCGTCGAAACGAAAGTACGGCAAAGCCGCCGGAAAGAGCGTTGAGCGTGCGATGAAGAAGAAGAAGAAAGGTACGTTGAAGAGCGGCCGCAAAGGAAAAGGCGGCAAAGTGAAAAGTCGCGAGCAGGCGATTGCGATCGGGCTCTCTGAAGCTCGCGCAAACGGCGCGAAAGTGCCTCGTCAGAAATCATCGAGCAAAAAACGATAAGCCATCAGCCAAAAAAAAGGCGTCTCGAAAGGCGCCTTTTTTTATCTTGAATGAATAAAAGTTTACTGAGGACAAATCGAAGCGCGCATTTCCGCTGAGATCGGATAGCCGCTGAGAGGAACGAACGACTTGATGCGCCCGCGAATATTCGTGTACTGCGAATCGATCGCGGTGCCGTCTGTGTTCAACTGCCAGTAAGCCTCGGCCTTCGCGGCGCTGAACCCGCACCATTGGCGAAGCGCTAAGGCCGCAGCCAATCCTGATGCATGCCAGCCGTTCCAACAGTGAACGTAAACGGGACCGCGCGCCGGATTTTTCATCGAGGCGTAGACTTCGTTGAAAATCGCTTTCACACCGGCGTCGGTCGACGCATTCAACTGTTTATAATCGATGTGACCTTTCGCTGGTGCTCCTAGCGAAGCGATGTTCGACGCGCAGTCGACGGCTTTCGGTGCCGTGGAGAAGTTCGTCGTATACAAATAGATGGCCGACGCAAACCCCTCTTTGCACAAATTCTGAAGACCGAGAGATGGGAGAGGGTTCGAATTCGAACGCTTCCCGTACTTGTTGTAAGCATTGTTCGCGCCACCGCGATACATGACTCCGTTCAAGACGGCGCGCACGTTGCGCGTTCCGTAAAGCGCGGCATATCCGTCGCCGCGATTATCGACGAGCTTTTGATTCACGTCTTTAAGCGGGTAACGCTCTTGGTGCAATTCGATTGAGGAAAACGACGAGTCGACTCCCGGAGCTGGAGACGGATCAATCGAAGGGGACTGCGAATCGTAATCCGTTTTCGGTGAGGCACCCGCAGTGACCGAAGCGCCTTGGTAACCGGCGCACGCGCTCAGTGACAGCGCGAGGAGAAGACCACCGAATCCGTTCGGCAAAAGTCGACGCATAGAGCTTCCTTGCTAGATTGTGAATGACCACTCTAGTGTGCACCGAGATCGGCGAACCTTCCGTTAGATTTCGATTAGGACGCGTCCTCGGTCGGGCATCGAAAGTCTAGGCGGTCTGCTTAACTGCGCGTTTCTCTAATTGCGGCCCTAACTTTTTCACGATGCTTTCAAGCTTTGCGGGCTTTGAGAGGTAGTCGTCCATACCTGCGGCCAGACAATTTTCCTGGTCGACTTGCATGGCTCCGGCCGTGAAACCCACAACCGGCAATGATCTCAAGGCGGCATGAGGCAGCGCGCGAAGACGACGTGTCGCTTCGAATCCATCCATTTCCGGCATCTGACAATCCATCAGAATGAGATCGTAGCGAGATTTTTCGACGGCCTCGAGGACCCGAAGCCCGTTTTCGACGACGTCGACTTGAGCGCCGAGTTTTTCGAGAACCTTGCGGGTGATGACTTGATTAACCGAATTGTCTTCGGCGACGAGGATACGTGCGCCCTGGAAGATCGCGCGGTCGTCGAGATCGCATTTGTCACCGGCGAGTGCGGCGCGAGCGGCCCAAGGAAGACCTAGTCGTAAGAAGAATTCAGAGCCTTCGCCTTCGGTGCTCGTGAACCCAACATCACCGTTCATCAGTTGCGAGAGATTCTTCGAG
>CAJYIL010000579.1 GCA_913774795.1 Pseudobdellovibrionaceae bacterium | reverse complement strand
ACGCTTTGCGACGTTCGAAGCTCCACGGATTCCCGTGCGCGCGCCATCGACGACGGCGCGACCCGCGGTGCGCGAAGCTCGCGCTGTCGCGCGAGCCGCGTCGACCGCCTTCTGCGCAGCGGCTCCTCCCCGATTCATCTTGCCGACAAACGCGCGACCTTTCGCGGTCGTTGCCAGCACCCTTCGATCGCTTTTGCGCGAGCGAGCGCACCGAGAGGTTTCGCGAGTATACCGATGAGTGCCGTCGCCGCCTCAGGAGTTGCGAACATCGTAATGACTTGAGCTGTATCCGAACAAACTTGCTGCCACCACTCGTGAGTGTTGTAACACTGCTGGTAAGCAGTCCCTTTCGCTTGAACGAAACCTTTAATCTTATTGAAGAAGGCTTCGCGCGCCGACGCATTCGTCATCAACGACCAAACCTGGCCGATCATTGCTGGTAAATGCCAGAGACCTTTGATGGCTTCCCAAATAGCGGTGACGGCACCTTTGACCGCCGAGCCCACACACGAAATCGCGGTGTCGGCCGCCGAGTGCGTGTTCTTGCTGATCTTACCGACGCACTCTTGATAGCTAATGTTCGGGTCGCTCACGCGAACCGCGCCGCCTTTATCCGATGGTGAACCACAACACGTGGCGGTCTTCAGCTGCGCGGCCGTCAGTTCCACTGACGACTTCGGCGTCAACGGACACTCAGGAGCCCGCGCCTGAGCCGGGGGCTCCGCATCTTCGGCCGCCACGCTGCGAGAGATATCTAGAGCGCGACGGATGTCGGCGTTCGAATCGTTTTCTAAGTTGTAAAGAAACTCGTTCGAATCGCGAACTTCACCCGCGATCGGACAATCGTCTGCGACGTCACCCTGTGCATCCAGCGAACAGCCCGCATCGGCCAGCCGCTTTCCCCAGTAACCTGCTTCTTGCTCAAGACCCGAACGATAAGCATCGTTCAAACACTTCGTTTTTCGCGGATCATCGATGTTCTCGATGATGTCCTCTCGCATCTGCGTGAAGCGATAAATTTTATTCGGAGCCGCGTCTTCAATCGCACCCGCCTTCATATACTGGCGGAGATTGATGTCGCTACACTGCGGGCCTGCCGCGAAAGAAAACGCAGACGTAAACGTCATCGAGAAAGCTAAGAGGCCGGCTACGAATTTCATCGCGCAGCCTCGTTCATTCCAGCATACGACAGTTTTCCGTTCTCAAAACTTTTGCGCGCTTTCTTCACCGCAGACGAATCGGCGTCTGTTTTCCAGCGCAACTCCGCCTGGAGATATTGTCCCATCGCGATGTAGTACTTCGCGACGCGCTCATAGTCGCCATCCGGCAACGTTTGCTTCGTATGGAGCGTAAGAACCGAGACATCCGCTTCGCGTTCAAGATGCGAATCGAGAACTTTCGTTTCGCCCACACCGAAGAGATCGTTAATGATGTTTTGACCCTTTACGATCTCCGCGACGAGAGTGTCTTTTCCTTTGGTATTGAGATCGGTCGCGAGATCTTCATCTGCGCGCGAGAGATTGAGATCGATTTTGAGTTCGTCGGCCCACGACATGTGATCGTGATCGAACCCTTCGTCGTCGATCTCGGAATCATCGAGCCAGAGATCGGCGTCGGCCGGTTTGTAATGCATCACCG
>CAJYIL010000578.1 GCA_913774795.1 Pseudobdellovibrionaceae bacterium | reverse complement strand
CTGCTAGATTGCGCCCACTTTCATGAGCGCTCGAATTTACCTCGATCACAACGCGACAACGCCGATCTCCGATGACGTGCGCACTCATCTCCTTGAGTGGGTTCAGCATTGGGGCAATCCGTCGTCTATTCACGACGCCGGCCGCGGCCCGAAAGCGCTTTTGCGCGAATCGCGCGACCGCATCGCCAAGCTCGTTGGCGCGAGCGCTCTCGAATTGATTTTTACCGCAGGCGGGAGTGAAGCGAACAACCTCGCAATCAAGGGCGTCTTCGAAACTCAAGAAAAGCTCGGTCGCCGCGGAGTCGCGATTCGTACGCGCTACATCTTTAGCGAAGTCGAGCACCCTTCGATCTTGCGCACGGCCGAGTACTTGCGCGAGCGCGGCGCAAAAGTCGATTTTGTTCGCGTTTCTCTTGAAGGTCGTATCGATCTCGATCAATACGCAAAACTTCTCGGGCCTGACGTAGCACTTGTTTCGGTGATGATCGCAAACAACGAGACCGGCACTCTGTTTCCGATCCGAGAAATGGCGGAGATGGCTCACGCGCACGGCGCTCTCTTCCACACCGACGGTGTTCAGGCGCTCGGAAAAATTCCGGTCGATGTTCGTGAACTTGGCGTCGATCTCGCCTCGTTTGCAGGTCACAAATTTTATTCCCTCAAAGGTGCAGGCTTCTTGTACTCGCGTCGGGGTGTCACGCTCGAGTCACTGATTCACGGCGGAGGTCAAGAGCGCCATCGCCGAGGCGGCACCGAAAACGCGCTGGCGATTGCGGCTCTTGGTCTGATGGCCTCGCAAAAAGATCTGATCGCCGTCAAAGCCGAAGACATGCGCACCCTGCGAGATCACTTCGAAACCCGAGTTCTCGCTGAAATTCCGTTCTCGCGAGTGACGGCCGGAGATTCTCCGCGCCTTCCGAATACGTCTTCGCTCGTGATCCCGGGTGTCGATGGAGAAATCTTGCTCATGAATCTCGATATCAAAGGTTTTGCGGTTTCGACGGGAGCCGCTTGTTCGTCGGGTTCCCCCGAACCTTCGCCGACCTTGCTCGCGATGGGTCTCACTCGCTCGGAAGCGCAGTCGTCACTCAGAGTCGGTCTCGGTTGGTCAACAACGCGCGAGCAGGTCGATCAGTTCATCGAAGCTCTCATCGAAGTCGTTGCGCATTTGCGAACTCTCGGCGGCTTTGATCTCTCGTCAGGAAAGGAATCTCATGTCCACTCCTAAACCAGGTCAGGGAAAACGCGTGCTCGTCGCGATGAGCGGCGGGGTTGACTCCTCGGTCGCCGCGGCTCTCCTTGTCGAGCAAGGCTACGACGTCGTGGGTGTCACGATGCAGGTCTGGGATTACTCGACATGCGACATCGAGGAGGGAAACGGCACGTGCTGTTCTTCGATCGACGTCGATGACGCACGCTCGGTCGCCGATCGCCTTGGTTTCCCGTTTTACGTCATGAACGTCGAAGCGAAGTTTCAGGCCTTCGTCATTGATCCCTTCATCGGCGCGTACCTCGAAGGGAAAACCCCGCTTCCATGCGTGAATTGCAACACCTATCTGAAGTTTGATCACCTCGTTCGCAAGATGAAAGAGCTCAACTGCGACTACCTCGCGACCGGTCACTACGCGCAAGTCGTCGACGTCAGCGGCAGGCCTCAAATCGTGACTTCGACCGATGACTGGAAAGATCAAACTTACTTCTTGTTCACGACCGATCCTGAGGTCATTCCGCATCTGCTGTTCCCGATCGGTCATCTTCGCAAACCTGAAGTCCGTGCGATCGCCGAAGAGCGCGGGTTGGTCAACGCACGCAAGAAAGATTCGACCGGAATTTGCTTCGTCGGCAATCAGGGCTACGACAACTTCATCGAGAAACACGTCGCGAAAGATCTTTTGAAGAAAGGCGTGATTCGCCTTTATCCGACCGGCGAAGTTTTGGCAGAGCACGAGGGCATTCACCACTACACCTACGGTCAACGCAAAGGCCTCGGCATTTACCGCCCTGAGCCGGTTTACGTGATCAAGATTGATGCTGCCGCGAACGAAGTTTGGGTGGGTGACGAGCAACATCTCTTCGAGTCAAAAGCACGGGTGGTGCAGACGCACCTCATTGATGGCATTGAAGACGGGGAGCGTCTGCGCGTGAAGATTCGTTTTCAGCACAAAGGTTCGATGGCTCGCGTGTTCAAACGCGAGGGCGCTCAAGGGCCTGAGTTCGCGCTCGAGTTTGAAGAGCCCGTTCGCGCGATCACGCCCGGCCAAGCGGCGGTCATTTACCGTGATCAGCAACTGGTGGGCGGAGGCTGGATCGTATGAGTCAACGTTACGACTTCACGATTCACACCTACGGTTGCAAGGTGAATACTTACGACACCGGCCTTTTGCAAAAGCGCTTAGAAATGAAGGGTCACCGCGCGGTCGACGCGAAGGTAGTCTCGACGTCTGGGCCACCTCCGGGCGCGGAGGACGCGCCGTCGGCCGATGCGAAAGCCGCTGCTTCCCAAGGAGCAACGGTTTCCGGATCGACCGACTCTCTCATCGGATCGACCGACCTCTCGAACTTCGGGCTGGGTCAACGTCGTCCGCGCATCCACATCATGAATACGTGTGCGGTCACGGCCGAAGCCACGCGAGAAGCCGCGCGCGCCGTCAGACGACTCAAATCAAAAGACCCGTTTTCAACGGTCATCGTGACGGGCTGCGGAGCCCAAGTCGACGGCGAAACTTTCGACGTTCTTCCGGGCGCCGATCTGGTGGTCGCCAATTCTCACAAAGGCTTTCTCGAAGATCTCCTCGATAAACATTTTGCGGGAACACTTGAGTCTCGCGTTCATCGGTCAAACATCTTTAGAAAAGAAGACGCCGAAGCCGGCGGCGGCATCGAACTCGGGCACACGCGGGCGTTTTTGAAAATTCAAGACGGGTGCAATAGCTTCTGTACGTACTGCGTGATTCCGTTTGCTCGAGGAAAGTCGCGAAGCATTCCGGTGAAAGATCTCGTGAAGCGGGTCAACGAACTCCACGCACAAGGGGCAGCCGAAGTCGTTCTCACCGGTGTTCACATCGCCGACTATGAAGATATCGTGGGTGACCGGAAGCTCTGGCTCCGCGAGTTGATTGAAGCCGTCTTGGCGGGAACGACGATTCCGCGGATCCGCCTCTCGTCGCTTGAGCCCGGTGAATTGACTCCCGAGATTTTAGCGCTCTACAAAAATCCTCGCCTGTGCCCTCACTTCCATATGTCGATTCAGTCGGCGAACACGCGCGTGCTTTCAGCAATGCGCCGTCGTTACGATGCTCAAGCTGTCGAAGATTCGCTTCGCGCGATTCAAGAGGCCGTGCCGGGTGCCTTTGTCGGAATGGACGTCATTGCTGGCTTCCCGGGCGAAACCGAAGAGGAGTTCGCCGATACTTACGAGCGTCTCGCGAAACTGCCTTGGTCACGCCTTCACGTTTTCCCTTACAGCGAAAGACCGGGAACAAAGGCGGTCGCGCTCGAGAATCCAGTGCCGCGAGACCAGCGAGCGCTTCGTGCGCAGCGCCTCCGAGATCTCTCGACTGAGCGATTCACGTCGCTCGCCCAAGCGCAAATCGGTCAAGAGAAGCCCGCGCTCGTCTTAAAAACCAACGGATCAGCCAGCGATACGCTCACGCGCGATTACTGGCCCGTGAAACTCGAAGTCTCGGATGCGGTTGCCGAGCGAAAGGGCCAGGAGATCCGTGTTCGCATCACGGGCTTCGACGATTCGCAAGCCTCTCGCATGGACGGCGTATTGCGCGGGGAGTGGGTGAATCCATGAACATCGGTTACACGTTCATCAATCCAGATCTTTTAGCACTTGCCCTCACT
>CAJYIL010000577.1 GCA_913774795.1 Pseudobdellovibrionaceae bacterium | reverse complement strand
TGCGTGAAAAGTTACGCTCTGTTCCGTCTCGCGCGCACCTCGCGGCGGGAAGTGACTTCGACGTGGCACAGGCGATCCTCGAGGGCGACCTCTCGACCGCCGACGTCGTGACAGATATTTCAGGCCGCGGAGTCGGTTTGTCGGCCGTCACCGACGAAGTCAGAAAACTCGGAGGCTCGATTCGCGTCGACTCGGTTGCGGGTGCGGGGCTGACGATCACTATGGAAGTGCCGTTTGTGGCCTCGGTTGTTTCACCCGCGGCTTGATCACTTCGGTGCGGGATTGAGTTTCTCCCAGACTTTCTTGAGCTTGTCTTTCAGCATCTCTTCTTCGACGGGCTTCACCATGTAGTTCGAGACGTTCGCGAGAACGGCTTCGAGAACTTTCGCTTTCTCAGATTCGGTGGTCAGCAAAATAAACGGAAGAGATTTCCACTCCGGTGAAGTCCGGACAAGTTTCAAAAACTCGAGACCGTCGAGATTGGGCATGTTCCAGTCGGAGATGATGAGCTCGAACGGAGCGCCGCTGGCTTTCGCGGCGAGAAGAGCTTGGTAGGCGATGCGGCCATCTTCGGCTTCTGAAATATTACGGTAACCGAGGCGACGTAAATAGGCCTTGAGAAGATCCCGAAGGCTCGACATGTCGTCGACGATCAAAATGCGCGAATGAACGGGAAACACTTAAGACTCCTTGAGAGCTCGGCGAAGAATTTTTCCGACGTTGGTTTTCGGGAGTTCAGATTTGAATTCGACGAACTTCGGAACTTTATAATTCGTAAGCGATTTGTGCGCGTAATCGATGACGTCTTTCTCGGTGAGCGAAGCGTCTTTCTTTACGATAAACACTTTCACGGCTTCACCAGACTTCTCGCTCGGAACACCGATCGCGGCGACTTCGAGAACACCGGGCATCATGGCGATGACGTCTTCGACTTCGTTCGGATACACGTTAAAGCCAGAGACGATGATCATATCTTTCTTGCGATCGACGATGCGGCAGAAGCCGTCAGGATCAATCACGGCCACGTCACCAGTCTTGAACCAACCATCGGCGGTAAACGCTTGAGCTGTTTCGTCAGGACGCTGCCAGTAGCCTTTGAAAACCTGGGGGCCTTTCACGCACAATTCGCCGGCCTCGCCGATCTCGGTATCGGCACCTTCATCAGAGAGCGTGCGAACGAGTGTCGACGGGAGCGGAAGACCGATGGTGCCGACGCGGTCGGTGCCATCGACGGGATTACACGACACGACCGGCGATGTCTCAGTGAGCCCGTAGCCTTCGATGACGGTCGTCTTCGTCACATCTTTCCATTTGAGGGCAACGGCCTTTTGCAACGCCATTCCGCCCGCGACGCTGACTTTCAGCTTTGAGAAATCGACGGTTTTGAAATCAGGCTGATTCAAGAGACCGTTGAATAACGTGTTCACACCGCTCATGACGGTGAATCTGCTCGATTTCAATTCTTTGATGAACGTCTTCATGTCGCGCGGGTTCACGATCAAGATATTGTTCGTGCCGTTCTTCATGAGTGAAAGTCCATGAAGCGTCAAAGCGAAAACGTGGTAAAGCGGCAGAGCGCAAATCGCAGTTTCCTGGCCTTCAATCAGAAGAGGCGAAACCCACGTAAAGATTTGCTCCATATTCGCGATCAAATTCTTGTGGAGAAGCATCGCGCCTTTTGCGACGCCCGTCGTACCGCCCGTGTATTGAAGGAACGCGATTTCATCGGGAGCGAGGCTTGGCCGCTGATAAGTCATGGCAGCTCCGCGCTCAAGAACCGACCTGAAGGAAATGGCTTCAGGCAAGTTGAAGGCTGGAACCATCTTCTTTACGTGTTTCACGACGGCATTGACGATCGGGCCCTTCGGGAATCCGAGCATGTCGCCGAGTTCGGTCACGATGATGTGGCGAACTTTCGTCTCTTGCACGACCTTTTCGAGGATGCTGGCGAAGTTCGCGACGATCACGATCGCACTGCAGCCCGCATCGTTGAGTTGATGCTTAAGCTCGCGCTCGGTGTAAAGAGGATTGACGTTGACGACGACGACGCCGGCCTTAATCGCACCATACATCGCGATCGGATACTGCAAGCAATTCGGGCTCATGATCGCCAAGCGATCGCCTTTTTTGAGCTTCAGTTCATTCTGCAGAAACGAGGCGAACGACTCGGCTTTGCGATTGAGCTCGCTGTATGTGATCGATTTTCCCATTTGCGTGAACGAAGGAAGCGCGGAGAATTTCGCGCACGCCTCTTCGAAGACATCGAGAATCGAGTTGTACTTCGCGATCTCGGCAGAGACGTCCTTTAAAACGCCTTTTGGATAGCGGGACGTCCAAAATGATGTCGGGGCTTGAGCCATGTCGATGCAATCCTTTGCTACGGCAATGTGACTGCTAGGAGCGTAGCATGAGCTTCGCCTGGACGCGAACGCCAAACTCCTCGTGCGGGACGCCCCACGAATATCTGTACTCAATCGAGCCGTCGCGCATCAAATCGAGCACGATCTCCTGGCGAAACCGGTGCTTATCGCTGGGTTCACCGATTCGAAAAACAAATCGACGATCGCGAAAATCATCGCTTCGTTCTTCAGTCAGCGAATGACACAAGACTCCGGGGGTGTTTGTCGACACGGTCCAGAGACAAAGTTTATCGGTCATGAGATCAGGAGTGATCCATGTCAACTCTTCGTGGAATGCAGAGTCGTCGTCTTCAGCGCGAAATTTGAGTTCCGCGAGTGAATTGCTGATCCGGCTAGACAGATCGAGGTGGGCTTTAAACGGGTGTCCTTCGTAATTCGTGCCCGTGCCTTCGTAATGGCCCGCGCGTGACGCGAGCAAATCGAGGGCCGGGACCACATGTGCGGCAGAAATCATTAGAAGATGATTCCCATGCCGACGTTTCCGTAGGCAACAGCGAAATCGAGCTTTGCGTTTTTCGCCGTGTCGCGAATGCCGTACTGGTGAATACCGAAACCGGCTTCACCGTAAAGACGCTGCGACCAAAAGACTTTTCCGTGAAAGTTCAGGTTGTATGAAGTCGTCGACGTGACCGAACCAGAGGCCGCAACCGGATAATAGACAAACTCGACGTCAACGTACTTCGAGTAATCGAGTAGCGGAAATTTGTCGAAGAGGTCCGAGAACAATTTTGGCATCGTGCGGGCCCAGTAAACGCCAGCCCCCACCATGTTTGTGCTTAGACCCGCAATCTCCACTCGCTGGAGAGATCCCATCACGCCAAAGAGTTGGTCGCGATTCCAAATTCCGCGCACAAGATTGTATTTCAGATCGCCGTTCATCGCGGTGAAGTCTTTGACGGTCGCACCTTGAGTCGACTTGAACGGCGTGAGCGATTTTAAGTAGCGACCCGTGAGACCCCAGCGATTACGTGAAATCCACTCGTTCTGGAAACCTAGAGTTTCGAGCCAGACCGAAGCGGCGATCTCACCGAAGATGATGACCTGCGCACTTGTGTCGAGAACGCCCGTTAGTCGAGCGCTCGCCTCGAACGGAAAACCGCGGTAGAGCTCGTGATGCGCAACCCACTTGGAATTCGTTTTATCAGGATCGAGAAGAGTGATGCGGGCGCGATTTCGCTGACCTTGATTTGGAGCGCCGAACGTCCACTCGAAACGATGATCGTCTTCGCGTTCGACTTGAATCTCTGTGGATTCGACTTTGCCCTTCTTCGTCGAGTAACCGAACAACACTGGCTCGCTCGAATAAGTTCCCGTGCTTGATGCCTCTTTCACGAAGAGGCGGTCATTCTCGGTCGGGAGTTTTTCAAAGCGGAACAAGAAAGTAAACGGCACGTTGAAGGCACCCAAGATGCGAATCGTGGGTGCGTCTTTCGGGAGAGCGACTTGCCAGACGGTGTCTTGAGCGTAGCCAGACGGAGCCCAGAAATGCATGGCTGGGCGTTCGATAATCTTCTTTTTGCCGAGCGGCTGAGAATTGCGGCCTGTTAGAACGACTTCACGGCCGTCTTTCGATTCGACGACATCGAGGAGGTCAAGAGGCCTCGGCTGCGAGGAAATTTCGATCGTTTGGCCGTCACCGAACGAAATTTTGAGAGCCAGTTCTTTTCCGAGCGGGGCATTGACGAGACCTGATTTGCCGATCGCTTTATCTTTGAGGCTAACGGTGGCTTCGAACGTTTGCTTGAGAGGCGCGACCTGAGTACGACCGTTCCCGAGCTTTTGAAACGCGTACGGAGCCGAACACACCTTCAGCTTTTCGATTTCTGAGTTTTGCTTTGAGAGACAGACGCGAAACGCAGCCCCCTGCCGAAAAGCATGAAGAGCCTTCGCAGGCAAATCGGTCAGGCCCCATGTGCTGCCTTCGTGGAGGCGTAAATAAGGCGTCTTGTACCGAACGACTTTTTTACGCCAATCGGCGCGCATCTCTTCGTTGACCGCTTGTGACCACGCTACTTGTTTTGTCGCCGCACTTTCGATCGAAACCGTACCGTCTTTCGCGAGAAGAGTCGGCCACCAGAAGCTCAAGTTAATGATTGTCGAAGGGCCGGTGTCGCTTGCGCGCAAATCGGAGGGCGCCGTGGCGCGTTTGATCTGATCGAGCTTCAAATAGATTTGCGAGGAGTTGAGTTTAAGGCCGCCGAGGTTAATTCTTGCGCCGCTTGCGTCCATCTCCCACTTGATCTGCGGGTTGTCGGGTTGAAGACCGTTATCTTCGGGAGCGAATAGGAGTGGTCGCTTGTAATCGGCGTGGCCCTTGTCGTTCGATAAGCTGGACTCCTCAAGAGCTTTCGAGTTCGGAACAGCGGCGACTGCTGGCTCGATCTGAGTTTCGGGTGCGGCATCCGGGGATTTTTCGGCGGCGGCTTCGGCAGCCGGGTCAGCGGGAGCCGGCGTGGCGGGCACTGACGCTTCAGTCTCTGCGCCGGCTGGGGCATCAATCACGTCTTCAGTTTGCGCAACTGAAGGCAACGCCCAAGCGTTGAGCATGGTGGCAAGTGCGACGGCCTTGAACCGAATCGAAAATCTGGATGTGTGCATCAACGAAATCTTAACGTTAAGCTTCGTGTCTTCGAAGAGATAACGCGACCTATTAAGACGTTCGTCGCGGCTTGATCAGAGGCGATCGAAACTCATGCGACGATGGCGCCCTTCTCGACACAGATTTCGCGAGGAAGCTCGTGGGAGTTGTATGTATTCGCCATGGAGAATCCATAGGCCCCCGCATCGGCGATTGCGAGCAGATCTCCCGCTTTGACGTCTGGAAGTTCAACGTTACGGGCCAACACGTCACTCGATTCGCAGATAGGTCCGACGACGTCGTAAGTTTGATGGCCCGCCGTTTGCCTCAACGCAAGAACCCGGTGCTTGGCTTGATAAAGTGCCGGTCGCATCAAGTGGTGCATACCCGTGTCGACGATGGCGAACGTTTTTGCGGGAGCATTTTTGATGTACTGCACTTCGCTCACCAAAAGACCTGAGCGACCCACGATCAATCGACCTGGCTCCGCTAGGATCTCGGTG
>CAJYIL010000576.1 GCA_913774795.1 Pseudobdellovibrionaceae bacterium | reverse complement strand
GGGCTTGCGTGGGGGCGCGGGCTTGCGTGGGGGCGTGGGCTTGCGTGCCGGGGCGTGGGCTTCCGTTGGGGTCATCGGGCGACTCGTCGACGCTGTGGCGTTGGATAGACGCTTTTGAGTTGAATCGACGCCCGGACCTAAATCAAAGCTTGTGCTTGGGATCGACGCCCGAACCTAAATCGATGCTCGTGCTTGGGATCGTCACCCTCGCTTCGAATTGTCGAAAAGGCGACGAGTTAGCTGGAGCCTTGAGATGGTCGAAAGGCGACACGGTTATGTGGGCGGACGACTCGCCCGCGAGCAAGCTCTCTGCTTCCGATTTATGACATCGCAAAATACCATCGTTCATTATAAATCTATATAGTTTATAAGACGCTTAGCCGACGAGAAATTCGTGACGCACGAGCTTGATTCCAGCTCCCGTGTCATAAATAATTCATGTTTGATTCGACGCTAGATTTAAAGTAAAAATCTCTCCATGAAATCGCAGATCGCGTTCGAAATTCAGAAGTCGAAATTTGAATTCGGTGGCAGTCTGCTGAATCGCGCGCAGAATCGGCATGCGCGCCCCGTCTCTTCTCGCGAACCCATGCACGTCATCTTAAAAAGTTCCCAAGCCGTCGGTCGATGGTCGCTCGGGCACTCAAAACATATCAGATTGATTCGAAAAATTATCGAGTCAGCTTGTGCTCGCTACGGCGTAAAGCTGATGCAGTACTCAAATAACTGCTCGCACCTGCACATGCTCTTAAAATTCCCGTCGAAAGCGGGTTACTTACGTTTCATCCGCGCGATCAGCTGCTCAATCGCAATGCTCGTGACTGGCGCAAAGAAGAACGCACGTCTTTCAAAACCATTTTGGGATCATCGCCCCTACACCCGTGTCTTGCGAGGTCTTCGGGCGCTACAGATCGTGCGTAGGTATATTCATCTCAACTCTCTCGAGGCTGACGGCACAATTCCCTACCGCAAAGGTCGGCTCCGATCGCTACACCCAGAGGAGCATCACTTCTTCGATCATCTTTAGCGGCTCGCACGTGACCGGGGACGTGGCTATCGGAGCCGCAACGTTGATCGTGCTGGACAACTTTCCGCACCCTCACGCCCTCACACCCTCACGCCCTCACGCCCTCACACCCTCACGCCCTCACGCCCTCACACCCTCACGCCCTCACGCCCTCACG
>CAJYIL010000575.1 GCA_913774795.1 Pseudobdellovibrionaceae bacterium | reverse complement strand
CTTGGGAGGTTCTCACATGAAAGCACACGTTCTCGCGCTCATCGTCAGCGCGGCGACAACCGCCGCAGCTGCACCGAATTCGGCTCGTATTAAAGCCGCTCTTGAAGCTCAGCCGACTTGCAACTCGTTTGTCCGGTTTGATGATACGAACGTCTACCTCGGCTTCGCTCGCTACAAAGAAGCACTTGAAGAACCTCGCTCGCCGATTCCGGCCCAAGTCCGCATCGCTCCGATCGATGGCTCGCCCGCCTTTACGATCGCGACAAACGATGGCGCGATCGACCTCGTCACTCTCGGCAACAAAGCTTACGTTCTCACCTATACGTCGATTGAGGAGTGGAGCCTCAGCGACCGCGTTCGCATCGCCGAATATCCGACGACATCGGTTCGTTCTCCGCTTGAGTATCGACAACACGCCAGCAGCTTCGCGCTTTACAAAAACAAACTTGTGATTGCGCACGGCCGCCTCGGCGTTTCGATTTTCGATCTCGCTTCAAAGACGGTTACAAAAGAGATTCCGCTCGTTGCAAGCCAGGCACCGATCGAATCGCAAGCGACAGGTATTACAATTCAAGGCGAGCGCGCCTACATCACGATGGATTCGTTCTCGCTCCTTCAAGACCCCGCACAGCAGGCCAAAGTGTTTAAAGGCCTCGTCACGCTCGATTTGAACAGCGAGACGATCCTTGCCGAAATGCCGGGACTCGATCCCGGCGCGACGTCGGTTTTCTCCGACGCCAATCGCTTGATCGTCAATTATGGCGGCTTCCCGCTCTGGAAGTTTAATCTCGAAGACGTCCGCGCGTCGCGCGCGCAGCTTCCGAGCCCGGCGCTGCGTGTTTTTAAATTTCCGCTCCCGGGTCACCCGACGGGATCGGCTGCCATGGACGACACGTTTGTTTACACGTGCTACTCAACCCCGCCGCCATCGGGAAACGGCCTGATGCTGCGGGTTCCACGGGCTCTCGAGCGCAGAGCCCTGAAGCTCGACTAACCTTATTTACACTTGAAGTCGGTGTCGCCAAACGACAGCGACTTTTTTGCGGTGTTCAGAATCAGGACCATGTCTTCAGGTTCGTCCTCATCGCAAGCAACGGGGCCGGTCAAAGTTAAAACCGGCTTCTTCCCCGAAACGACGAGAGCCGCAC
Organism: Pseudobdellovibrionaceae bacterium; assembly: GCA_913774795.1. GTDB lineage: Bacteria > Bdellovibrionota > Bdellovibrionia > Bdellovibrionales > JAMPXM01 > CAJYOV01. Next base: position 12,279 of record CAJYIL010000575.1, on the reverse strand, counting down.
GACTCCGGCACACGATCAGACCTTGCGTAGAAATCGTTAATTCAGCCGAGGCGCCGTCGATAGACACGTCTGCATTGATTGAGTCTCCCGACTCGACGTCCTTTGAGAGACAAGCGTATCTCTCCGCACCGAACGCAAACGAACTGACAACGGCGAGTCCTAAGACGAGACACAGTTTCATGTGATCAAGTTTAGTTCGCCCGAGCCGTCTCCGTCGAGATCTTCGACTGCCCCTGGACTTCAGCGATGATCGCATCTGACTTATCCGCCACCGTCTTCGGCTCGCGGCTCACCACGAAGAAAACGATGATCGACGTCAGCGCCGGAATCATCATGGCTGCAAATTCCATCGATGCGCACAAAAGGACCGACGCGACCGAGCCGAAGGTGAATGCCGCCGCCGTCAAAGCGCGGCAGATGTTCATCTGCCGCGTCGCTTTTAAGTCCTCAGCCGGAACGCGCCCAAACCAGAGCCGAGCAAGATCGGTTCCGATATCGGTGCTGATACCCGTCAGATGAGTGGTACGGATTTGTCCGTGCGTGAGTGTCGCAAAACACCCGTTCTGCAAACCACACAGAAATGAAAGCGCATAAAGCAAATTCACTTCATGGCTCGCTAACGTCTGCGCATCAAAGGCTCCGAACTGGCCAGAGAGCCCCGTCAACAGAACGATCGTAAAACCGATCGGCAAAATCAGCGCGATCGTTCTAAATGCGGGCTTCTTCCCCTTCTCAATTCGGGCCACCGTGAAAAGAGAATTGAAGAAAGAGCCCGCTATGAACGACAACGGGAAGCCAACGAGCTCCGCCATCAAAACCCAGTTCTGAGCGCCGATCGAAACGCCGAGCTGTGTACCGACGCCCGTGACGTGCGAGACGTAACGGCCGCACGCCAAGAAGCCGAACGCATTTACGAAACCCGCTTGGAAACCCAGCAATGACCAGATTCCCCAGAAGCGGGAGCTGACGAATTGTTCGCGACTGAGCCTATTCACGATCTCATCCTCTTCTCATCAGTTTTTCGAAGCCGCTGCCGCGAGTTCCATGCCGGAATATCGCTGCGGGCGATGCACTGAATTCGGTGCATTGACGAGTATTTCCGAGAACGCCGAGTGATCGTCGAACTTCACGACGCCCGAGTGAATGTCGTAGATCGCGCCGATCGTCGCGAGCTTCCCTTTTCTCGTGAGATCCGAAACGACCGGGCTCTCGTTAATGAGGCTGACGCTGCGGTGAATATTGGCCATCGTTGTTTCTTGAACGCACGTTTCGCGAGACGCGTGTGGGCCGATGAGGCGTTGAGCTTCGCGAACCGCAGGGCTAATCGCCGAGATCAGCACGTTTAAATCTTTTGTCAGCGACTTACCGACTTTCGCGTCGTTTTCGGCGCTCACGGCCGTCGCGATAGCGCCGCAACCCGAGTGGCCCATCACGACGCACAAAGGGCTCCCCAGAACTTGCGCCGCATATTCAACGGACGCGATCACCATCGGCGAGGTCACATTGCCGGCGACGCGAATGACGAAGATGTCGCCCAAACCGCGGTCGAAGAGAATTTCGCACGGAACTCGAGAGTCCGAGCATGTGAGAACGATGGCAAATGGTGCTTGGCCTTTTTCCGCCAACTCTTTCATTTTCGCGACACTCATCGCTGTTTCGACCGATCGAAGCCCTGAAGCAAAACGTTCGTTACCTTCGATTAAAAGTTTGAGGGCTTCAGAAGACGTGATTTGTGAGTTCATATAAAGTTCTCCGTTTTTATAAATAAAGTTGAAGTGCCGACACGAGACGACAGCGCAAGAACGACGCTGAAGTTCAACCGTGCAGGCGAACGTGTTTCATTTTTTTAAATCGAGCGACTGAAAGGGGTCGGTTAAACGCGAAAGGCGTTCGGCGGATATTCGAGACCGAGCTCGAATGGCGGGATCGACAGCGCCATGTCTTCGATGTCGTAAGACGCTTTATAGAAAAGCAGGTTGAGATGCGGCATGGTCGCAATAAATTCGTCCATGTCGATTTCGAACGTATCGCTATCGGTATCTTCGTTGCCGCAGTCCTCGCATGAAAGCGGGACACTGTCGTCGATCGAGAATTCGTTATCTTCGGACGAAGCCGAGTCGTCGACAGGCCAAGTCACAGACTCTTGAACACTCAAAACGTTATCGATCATTTTCGCCTGAGCAGGTTTCGCCATCGAAAAATAAACGACGAACATCACCATCAAAAGCAGAACTGAACGCACCTTCGAAAGGCGAGCCGAAAAACCTCTCGTCGAGCGATTGATTGTTCGATTTGTTCGAGCTTCTGTAAACATAAAGACTAGACCCTACACTAACACTCATCGGTTCGACAGAGTGTTAACTTAATCTTGACGAGATTCGGTCTGACGTCTTGTATCGTCTCAATTTGGAACCACTTTTCAGTCAGGACAGAGCCTAAGCTCCACCTTTGAATAAGCGTCTTAGGCCAATCTTTGCCGCGGTCCATGCAATCAATTCAGCTGCAGGCAACATCATCACGCCGATCCACATAAACAGTTGCGAGCTTTGCCGAATCGCGTCTCCCCAAACATCGGCGACAATAAAAGCGAGTGCATACTGGAGCGCGTAAGCGAGAAAGAAATTGCGTGAGACATTGAGTCTCCCGACCCAACCAAAAGACTTTGCCAGCCATCGATCAACCGCCGCGAGCAAAGACAGGCGCATAGCAAACAAAACGAAAATGAAATCGGAATAGAAATGCGTCGGCGGTAAATTAAAGGCGTCACACTCGAATCTCTCCTGCGGGATCCGGTAGTAAGCGCCGATGTGAAACATCGCGCCCGCAAAAAACGCGATCCATAGACCGAGTTCGAGCGCCGACATCTTCGAAAATCTCTCGCGTACCCGCTCCTCGCGGAGGACGAATCCCACAGCGTAACCAGAGTAAAGAAAGCCTAGCCATGGAAGAAGAGGCCAACTCGAAACACCGTGACTGCAATCTCCGACGAGAATCGACCGAGCATAAACGTTCATGCTCACGAACGGTTCTTGCGTCGACCAGTGATTCAGCGTGAGCAAGAATCCGAGGAGCCCCATGATTGGGACGAGCGAGGGCTTGAGCTTTTCCACCCCAACGATGGTGATCAGACCGACGAAAATCAGCGGATGAATATCCCAGGCCGGCACCCATCCTTTGAACTCGTTTTCGGACCAAACGAAAAGCGCCCACGCCAGAACCAAGAAGACCGAGAAGCGAAGAGTCGTCAGATAACTTTTTTTGGCGAGCGCGATGAGCATCATGCTCAAAAACAAAAGCGTGTGCCCGCTGAACGCCATCGCCCGTTCGAACGGATGAAGCGAATGGTTAAAGATGATGTCAGGATCGGTCACTTTGTAAAACAGCTCTTCTCGACCATTCCAGAGCGCGTAGACGAAATGATAAAACGAGACGACAAAGAAGCTGACCAGCCTGATCAGATCGAATCCGTGGATGCGGGCTCTTTTGCCTTGCTCGTTCGGTGTCATGGGTACTGAAGTCCGTAATTGAGCTGACTCCGAAAGTCGATGACGCCTGGTGAAAGCTGCAGGCCAAGCTGGATTTTGCGCACCAGACGTCGACCCTCCATTGAAAACGCCTCATCCTCTGATTGAGAAGAGTGATACGAAAATATCGCAAGGCCCTTGTCGTCGATCAACTCATCGACTTGTTCACTAGAAGGCGAGAGGGGGCAGCCGGGATGCACCTTCACATCACGACGAATTTGCGTCACGCTCTTGAGCTTTCCGTCGCGATACACCTTGTAAGCCGTTTCGGTGATCAACTCGATTTGACGAGAATCCGCGAAAAAGCCGACGCCGATCGCGTCATTCGGCATCTTCAGACCGTGTTTCACGATGACACTTTCGAGAAGTTTTAAATCCCCCGGTGTGGGTTGAGGTCTGACAAATCTGAATGGCCCAAAGCTGATCTTGGGCCCCTCGACGGCGATCATGAATGAATAGGTTCGAATGAACGCCGAATTTTTCACCTCACCGAGCGAGCGCGGATTTCGCAAAAACTCGTCGACAAAAGCTCGATCTGTGGCCGGCAGTTTTTCGCGATAGTCAAAAACATGCGCTCGCAACCAACCATCCACTCGCCCAAGAAAGAACTTGGTAAACGCCGGATCGGGTTTACGTTGGGGGTCCATGGCATAGTTCGCGCGAGCGCTTTCAACTTGAAGAAGTAAGACTCCACAAACCAAGATCGCAATCCAGGCTCGCATCAGCTTCCCCCGTTCGTCGCTTTAAGCGTGACCGGCTTAAAAATCGTATTCGGAGCGACCGCGGGCTCGCTCAGTCTCATCATCGTCAGGTTGAACGCAGACTCATCGCTGACATGAGGCGAAAGAGTTTCGTAATTGAAATCAAAGTCAGACGGCTCAGCGCGAGCGATGACGAAAGTCTCCCAGGAACCGAAAACAGCGTTGGATTGAAATCCCGCAGCCGACATCGCTGAATAGACCGCCCTCGCTGTTTCACGATTGGTGGTTCCGGGTGCTGAAGATTTCACGATGCCGTCGAACGGAAAATCGAGAATCATCACACCGCGCGGATTCAGCCTTCGGCGAACAAACGTGTAGAACTCTGTTGAATAGAGCCGCGACAAATCCGTCGAGATCGGATGAGGCAAGTCGACGAAAATCGCATCGTAAGTCTCGCGCGCATCTCGCAACCAGGTAAAGCCGTCGGCGATCTCGACTTTTAACCGTTTATTTTCGAAGACCCTTTGATTCAGGTCTCGGAGTGGCGCGTAGGTGGTCGCCAGACGAATCATTTCGGGATCAAGCTCCACGAGAGTGATCGCTTTGACTGCCGGGTATTTAAAAAGCTCGCGAGCCATCAGCCCGTCTCCACCGCCGATGATCAACACGCGCTCGGGCACGCGGCCCGCTAGATTGATGCCTCCGTGAATAATCGTGTCGTGGTAGATGCGCTCGGTTGAGGATCCGAATTGCTTATGCTGATCGATAAAGAGATGAAATCCATCGGAGCGATCGAGACCGAAGACAGAAAAATCGTCTTTCACGATGTCGATATCTTGGTAAGGCGTCGAGACCCTCTGCACGACTGGTAGCGTGCGATGCGTTCTCAACGTCGCCTTCAAATTTTCCCACGTGAACGATGCGGGAGCGACGTAGTAATACGACTTTAGATAAAACTGCTCGAAGTCCCGCTGGTGGGATGTCGCAATCGGAGGCAGCACGATCGATGCGAGCAACCCAACCCAGATCGGCCGCGGTCGCAAATCAAAACTCCGGAAGAACAAGCTGCACGCCACCAGCGAACTTAAAAGGGCGAGCACCCAACCGCTGAAGTAAAGACCCAATGAGGGCATCATCCACATCGGCAGAATGAGTGACGCAAACAGGGCTCCGACGTAATTCGCTGCGAGCACCGAGCCAAACCAACGGCGACTGAGAGGTTTTGCGGCGTCCATCAACGCCGGCAGCTCGAATCCCGAAAGGGTGCCGATTAGAATAGTCATCATCTGTGCGTAAACGATCAAGCGCGTATGCGACGTCACGTAGATGGAGGTCATGGCAATCATCGGGAGCGCGACGATCGCAAGCAGAGACAGCGCGACTTCGATGCGGATGAGCACTCGCCAAGAAAAGACGCGAACCCATTGCCCGTAGAGATAAGCGCCAAACCCCAGCGCAAGTAAAAAACATCCCGCCGTTAAGCTCTGACTGAGAACCGAGTCTCCCGAAACGCTCGAGAGAAGACGGATAATGAGAAGCTCGTATCCCATTCCGCAAAAAGACACGAGGGTCGCAACGATCAGCACGAATGCAAATTTAAACACGCGCGACATAGAGTTGCCCCAGCCAGGTTTGAACGTTCGCGCTAAAGATCAACCCGAGCAAATTCAAAATAACGAAGATCAAAAAGACAGCCGCGATGACGAATGATCTTCGGCCCGACAAAACGTAAGCACAGATGGCCGCGACAAGGTTGAACAATGTGGCAAGCCAAAACGCTGAAATGAGGCCGAGCACCGGAAAGAGAAAGAGCGGAAATAAGACACTGCCCAAAAACATTCCGGCGTAGTCGGCGACCAAAACGCTCGACGACGACCCGTCCTGGCGGCGCTCAGCAATCGCGGAGAGAACTGGGAGCTCAAAGCCCGAGAGAAATCCGGTCGCAAAGATGATGAGATGGGTGGCGATAAGGATAACGGAGTTTCGGATGACTTCGTCGTTCGAAATTGAAAACGCACCTACGTATGTTGCGGTGAAAAGAAAAGGGCTCAAGAAGCCGACGATAAAAAGCCCTACCTCCGCGTAAACAAACGCGCGCGTTTCTCTCAACTCATCGCTCTGCTGGAACAAAACAGAACCCAAACCAAGACCGGTGACGTAAACCCCGAGAGTCGTCGCAAACCTCGCGAGCGCGTTGCCCAAGATGCCGCCCAAAAGCTGCGCGAGAGCGAGTTCGTAGATCATGCTGCAAAATCCCGTTGAGAACATCAACAGGAGCCACGTGAGAGGGAGATTTCGGGACCGCTGGGCATGCATCCCGTTTAGTATGGAGGTTCTTGGCCTTTCTTCGCCGCTGCCTTTTGGGCTAGATATATCGCGTGAAGATCGTCTGACCGCTTTTGAGCCGCGAGATAGGTCTGGTGTAGGGTCTCGTTCGTGGCGTCCTGATTCTGCTTGGCTTGAGTGAAGTTCTTGATGTTTTGGTCTGCGACCTGAGACTGGTTTGCGTAAGAGCTGACATCGGCGTTCGCACTCTGGAGCGCGTTATAGGCGTTGGTCTGGTTGGCTTGCGCGGAATCCCGTGCGGCCTGAGTGGTCGCATTCGGGTTCGAGTTATAAGCGTTAACCGCAGAATTATAATCGTTCACCGCTTGATTGTAGTTTTGCTGCGCTGTCGACTGTGTGGCTACGGCGTTGGAATAATTGGCGTCAGCGTCGGATTTAGCTTGGGTGTAATTGTCGATTTGAGTCTTCAGAGAATTCGATTGGCTAACGCCGCCCTGCCAATTGTTGTAGGCGATTTTGGCATCGGCGGCCGCTAATCGGTCATCCGAATCGGCCGCGTCAACGACTGCCTCGTAAACATCTTGGTTGCCACCAAACGCGTAACTGCCCGTATAGGGGTTTGTGGATTCTGTGACTGGGATGCCGCAGGCCATACAAGTCATAATCGGCGAAGGAACGTTACTGACAGAATACTTACCGCCGGCGACAGCTTTATTGATCGTTCCGCTTTGCTGAGCGGTAAATCCGGATGGACAACTGCGGTCGCCCGTGAGTCCGTTGACAAAGCCTCCATCGGCATCACTTGCGACGCCGTAAGATCCGCCGTATTGACAATATTTCGAGGCCACGCATTTCTGGCCATCGGGCGCTTGAGGATTCCAGATTCCGCCTTGCTGGGTGCAGGCCATGGCACCCGCCGAGTCAGCCGAGCAAGCCACTGCCTGATTCGACGAATTGACCATCAAGTGCATTTTCAATTCAAACGGTTGAAGCGATTGCACGAATGTCGACGTGTTACGCTTCTGTAAACCGATTCTTAAGACAGAGTCAAAATGTCGAAGCGTCACACCTGCTGAGACGACCGTCGTTCCGCTTCCCGAGGTGATCGTATTTTTGATGCTGGCGATTTTAAAATTTTCGCTGATATCGGTGCCCGGCTTCAAAAATATGGGGCCCGTCGACAGATCCAATTTTTTGGCTGTGAACGCGAGATCCTGAGGCGATCCATTTAGTTCCGCTAAGAAAGGCGTCACGACCGTCGAGCAAGTTTGGCTATCTGCTAAAAGCTGCGTCACTTGATCAGCCCAGAGATCGGCCTCTAAAGACTGCGAAACCGTCTGTTGCGACTTCATCATGTTCACGATGCTCGTCGCCATCGCTCCGATCATCGCGAGCGAAATCGCAACAAGCACGAGCATCTGCAAGATACCCACACCAGATTCATTTCGAATGAATGACGAAAATCTCTTTTTCGTGTTCATTAGAGCCTCAACTTATCCCAGATCGAGTCGATATTGCTGACGTCCTCATCACCCTCGTTGTACGAGTCGATGATGTCGGCGTTTCCTTGCGCATCGAGATCGACACCTGTGCTGAGCGCCCCCGCGATCGCTTGGTTGGCGACTGGCTTCTGGCAGCGGACGCAGGTGTAGACGGGATAAGTATCGGTCACGACTTTGTACTTACTGGCCTTGCGCGCGACTTGAACTGAACCGGTCTGTTGCGCAGAGAAATATTGAGGGCACGTTTGGTTGCCCGTGTAGGTGTTGATAAATCCAGGATTCGGGGCGCCGTTCGCATCCGTGCCCGTGTGCGGAGCATTCGAATAAGAGCCCGCGTAAAGACAGCGATCCGTCGGAACACATTGAAGACCGACTGGCGCATTAGGATCCCAGACGCCGTCAAGCTGAGCGCAAACTTCCGCGGATGAATCGATCGAACCGCATTTTGAGATGACACCTTGATTATTCGCACCGACGCCAGTGACTGTCAGGAGCAGCGGGATAAAGCGTGAGCGAAGCGGCAACGGCGGGTCCACCGACGCGTCGGCGACCTGAAGTTCAAGAGTTGCGTTCATGGAGTACGTACCGGCGGCTCCCGGCGCAGCGATGGGGTTGCCAGAAGTCTTCATCGACATTTTCATGACTTTGACGCCCTTGGCGATCTCGGTTCCCGTGCTTGTCCAGCCGAGAGTCACCGGATTTTCAGAGCCATCGATCTTCATGATGTTTCCGGCGAGATTCGTTTGGCACGAATTGGGTCTCTTTAATGTCTGCTGAATACTATCGACGAACAGAGAAGCTTCGGTTTTCACGTCGGATGTCTGCTTCGCGCGATTCATCATCTGAATCGCCGCCGCGAAGCCGCCCATCACGATGCTCGCGATGCCTAAGCCAACGACGAGATTGACAAGGGAGAAACCGTTTTGATTTTTGATCAATTTCTTTGAAGTCATGGGCATGCGTACACCTGTTTGTTGTGCGCAAGGACGCCCTCTGCGTAGTAGTTGTGCCCAACGCCCGAGCTGTGACTGCGGTTGCCTTGAACAACGCCGTCGACTGTCAGGTTATAAGTTCTAACGACCTCGCGGTATGGGCGAATCTTGCGAATCGCTACCGACTGCCCCGATCGATCCATGAAACTGACTTTGATACCCAGAGCGAAGAGCGATGCGACCTCTTTCGTCACCACGTAATTTCCGTACTCAGGTACGAACATCGGATGCTGGTCGTTCGCACGAATGAGACGTCCATCAGCCAATTCGAAATCGTACATTTGCTGCACTTTGGCCGGGTGGTGAATTGGCTTTGTAACCGTCGTCACGATTTGCTCGTGAGAGCGCTCATCGTACGAAAGAACACGCTCGCCGACTTCGATAGACTCAATCGCTTTTGTTTGACCATTGGCGAGCGTCACTTGAGTACCCGCGGCGAAACACTGCGCGCTTCCGCAAGTCTGAGAACCGTGCTCGACCGGTGCGGCGTTGTTCGAAGAAATGAACCACCACGACGTATCACACATTTCTTTTACGCTTGTCGTCGTTGGGCAACTCATCGTGCCGTTGCACTGGTAGCCGTAGGTCGCAGCGTACTGGTCGATTTGTCCTTGGCACGTCGTCGGAGTCGTCGTCGGCGTTGTCGTTGGAGTTACGGTTGGTGTGGCGGTCGGAGTTGGAGTCGGCGTCGGCGCGACGGTCGCGGTCGGAACAGGCGTCGACGTGAAGGTCGCTCCGGCAGCTTGACCGGTTTGGATGATGTGACCATCCATCGAGTATTGATAGGTCCCGACGTTGTTGATCGTGCCAACGGCCATCGCCATCGATTTGTCGTCGACAGTGTAAGGCGAGGCGGCCGCAGATCCTTGAGGCTTAAGAGTTTTCCCGCAGCGCATGCAAGTGCTTACGCCGTAGTAGCTGTTCGAGACTTTGTTGTATTTGGCCGCGGTCTGGATTTTCGAAATCGTTCCCGTGCGCTCAGCCGTGTACCCTTTCGGACAACTTTGATCGCCCGTCAGAGGGTTATTGAATCCCTGACCGTTCGGCGCATTCGAGAAAGTTCCACCGTAATCACAGTGATTCTCCGGCAGACACTTGGTCTCACCTTTCGAATAGTCTGCTTTCTCGTTGTATTTACCGCCGGATTGATAACACGCCTGAGCCGCGAGACTGTCGCTGTTACAATACTTCGCTTTGCCCGTCGTCTGGTCAAACGCCACGAGAATCGGAATATCGCGGTCTTTCATGGGAATGGTTTGCCCGTCGACTTCCTTCGCGGTCCCGACGCGAATCACCAACGAATGTTGCGCGAAGGTCCCCGTGCCCGTTGTAAAACTTGAGAGCGCCGTTGCCGAGCTCCGGACGACTCTGAGTTTTGTGATTCGCAGACCCGGTTGGACTAAACTGTCTTCCTTCAAGGTGACGTTCGCACCTCCAAAGGTAAATGGGATCGACACGATGGCGTCGGTTCCGACAGCCGGTAGCGCAAATCCGGCCATCTTCTGCGTGCAGTAGTCGCCCGTTTTCATCGCGTTCGCTAAATCGGCGACGAGCATCGCAGAGTCCTGTCCGATATCGCTCCGCTTTTGCATCGTCGACATCTGCGCGATTCCGGTCGCGAACGCAGCAACGACGATCAGCCCGAGGCCGGCGGCCATCAGGTATTCCACCTCAACAAAGCCTGTTTGATTTCGGAGGACATTCAGCAGTCGTTTCATAGCGTCTGCTTATCGACATTTCACATTCATTTCATAAACGTGCGCCGGCCAACTTAACATTTCGCAGTGGTCATCCCAGCTCATCTTGAAACAGGTTGGGCACAACCGGCTCAAGTTGAAACACTCAACTCAGTTAAAAAGTCGATCGACCCAGCAGGTAGTACGAATTATTTTTCTGACGAAAGTCTGGCGATCGAGACTTGATCGTGTCCTTTTGAGACGAGATCAAGGCGCTTGGCGGCCGCGTACGACAAGTCGATGATGCAGTCGTTGGCGAAGGGACCACGGTCGTTGATCCGCACGATGACGCTCTTTTGATTCGTGAGGCTTGTCACGCGTACGCGAGTTCCAAATGGAAGTGTTCGATGAGCCGCCGTCAACTCATGCATATCAAAGCGCTCCCCGTTTGCAGTTCGTCGGCCGTGAAAAGCATGGCCGTACCAAGACGCGAGCCCCGTGGTCTCCGGTTTCGGAGTGGTCGCGCATGAAGCCACGAGCATAAAAATCGCGAGGGCGAGAAAGAGGTGGAGAAGCTTGCGCATGGCACGGGTCTTAGCCTCTTCGGGCCAAACGCACCAGGATTACTTGCCGGAAAATCAAGCTCAGCGCGGCTTTCGGGTGCTCGCGAGACGAGCGACGTTTTAAAGCCGGCCCGCGTGGAGCAAGTCGTCGAAATTTAAGATCTGTCTGAGACGAACCTTAGATCTCTGTGATGATCAAACTCGAACGACATGATCCACAGGACTCCTTCATCGGAAAATTGAAGGAGCCCGCTTTTATCGGCAGAGGAGCCTGGCAGGCGGGGCACTTGAGTTCAATCGACCGCCGCCGCAAATGTAAATTGAAGCGCGTGATGAAAACGACAATTCCTCCGATCAGTGCCAGCGGAACAAGAACGAAGTGCAGAACCGGAATGAAGACAAACAAAATCGCAGCAAACCAGCAAATCCCGAGAGCAACGAATGCCGCCAGCAATCGCGCAGGTGGCGCGAGACGCTCGACTTCGATCGACGAGTCGTAAAATTTGTCGGCCTCAATTCGATGCTGCACGCGAACGGGAGTTGGCTTGAAGTGGTTCATCAAGAAACTCTGTTACCACGATTCATCTGCGCTGACAGGTTTAATTAGTGCGGCCCGCGAGCCTATTATAGAGACCTCTAGGAAATCTTAAAAAAAGAAGAGAGGCCCAAGCGCCTCTCTTCTTTCGCTGTAACTTTTCAATTTGCCTTCGGTCCGTGCGTGATCAGCGGCGACCACCGCGATCACATCCGACCGGACGACAGTTGCGCGAGTACGCGTAACATTTGTCGATAGCACGAGCTTGGACTTGCTGCGGGCGATTACCCGAGGCGCGGAAAACTTCGCCGCGTCCGTTCTGCGCGTAACACGTGATCTGACGACGATATCCATCGCGTCCGTATTCACGATCGAGCAACTCTGCACGAATCACATCTCCGGCAATCCGTTTGAGGATGTCACCGATGCCGCTGAGCTTGAGAGAATAGCTTTTCTCCTCAAGAGTTTTCGGAGCGTAGATCGGACCATTTTCTAAATTC